>DATMYU010000052.1:0-10363 GCA_035560775.1 Desulfosporosinus sp. | reverse complement strand
AGTGTAATATTACACTATGGGAGAGTGGCACATCTTATGACAAGACTTGATTTCATAAAAATAGCCTCGGAAAAATTAAAACTCATCCGCATCGAAAGTGGCTATACCCAAGATAAGATGGCTGAAATAATGGGTATATCCAAGAAGACCTTGGTCCAGATCGAAAAAGATCGCTCCACCCTTGGGTGGGCGGGTGCCGTAACCTTATGTACTATCTTTAGTAATAGTGAAGTCCTAGAGATGACATTTGGAGGGGAACCTCAAGATATCATACTTTCCTTAGCCTTTACTGATTATGAACGTAACAAAAAAACTCTGGGTGGAAAAGTGTGGTGGACCAATATTAAGTTAATGGATGAATTCCGAATCCAGCAAAATATCATTTCCAAGCATTATCGGATTCTAGATGGGCAGGACCGAAGAATTTGTTCCTCCTTTAATTATGAACATATCAAGAAGAGGCTCCAAGAGCTTTCCGATGATGGTGGGGGCTGATGAAGTGTTGAAATTCATAAAGGCATATATCAAATCAATGAGACTTTATTACGCTTTTGTAACTGGTATTGCAGGCTGGATTGGGATGGCATTTTACGAATACATCGCTAAATCTCCCTTTCAGACCGTGGAACTTGTTCCAGCAACTGAAAAAAAAGCCTTAGTACTGATCATGCTTTTTCTCAGTTGGGGTATTAACCAGATTATCAATGACTACTTGGGGTTGAAAGAGGATAGGGTCAACGCCCCAAACCGCCCCATGGTTACTGGTGAATTGAATCCCCGAAAAGCCCTGGTCTTCACGGGAGTCTTGGTGACCATGACGTTATTAATTACATACACCTATCTGGAACCAATAGCCCTTATTCCCGCAACCTTGGGAATCGTATTAAACATTTTATATGAATACGCCAAGGGTCACGGTATTTTCGGTAATATTGTTTTTGGATTGATGATTGCCATGTGTACTGCCTTCGGGTTTCTGGCTGCTGGCCCAACACAGTCGCCTTATTTTACAGCCAGCCGTGTTTCGGTGCTGATCCTGGTGGCTGTAATGAACGGTCTGATGACCTTTTATACTTATTTTAAAGACTATGAAGGGGATAAGGAGGCAGGTAAACGGACGATCATCGTATCGCTGGGGATCGGAAAATCACGGTATCTTGCAGTAATTTCGGCTTTTCTCCCTGCTGGGATCTTTGTGCTCATTTATTTGAATCATTTGATTGAGGCTAGGGTCAACACGATGTTTCTCATCTTGGCTGGATTAACGTTCTTTCTGGAACTGTGGACTGGATATCTTTACTTTAAAAACCCCCAGGGTGAGAGAACTTATTATTCTCTGGTGGCCAATTTTCGGGCCTGTATCTGCGGTCAGGCAACCCTCATTGCGTTATTCAATACTGAACTGGCCATGATTCTTTTTTTAGTTTCCTATATATTTGTAGGATTCTTATTTGACCTGCACACCGATCCTAAATCATGAAGGAAATTTTCTTGAGTGGAGTATAACTTGATCTGAAGTTTAGTATAACTTGATTTTGAAGCTAAGTTAGATTTATTAAGGCACTTAATTCAGCTTTCGATATTCGAATCACGAATCACGAACCACGAACCAAGGGAGGGCGTTATGAAATTATTTGAACCAGCAACGCTGGGCCCCTGCCAGTTGAAAAACAGGCTTATCCGCTCGGCAACCTTCGAAGGAATGGCGGATTCTCAGGGGCGTCCACTAGCAGAATACCGACACTTGTATCAAGAATTGGCCTCCGGCGGCGTGGGAGGGATCATCACAGGCTTTGCGTATGTCTCGCCCGAAGGAAAAGCGATGCAACCGGGTCAGGTCGGAATCGATCGTACGGAAATGATTGAATACTTATTGCCTGTTACGGATGAGGTCCACCAATACGACTGTAAGATTTTTATGCAGTTGGCCCACACTGGAAGACAGACCAGGAAAAAGGAGACAGGGCAGGATGTCTGGGGAGCATCAGATAAAAAATCCTTATATTTTGGAGGTGCCCCACGGGAGTTGTCGACAGAGCAGGTGTATTCCCTGGGCAAGCGGTTTGCAGAAGCAGCGTCGTACGCAAAAAAAGCTGGATTTGACGGTGTCCAGCTTCATGCGGCCCATGGTTACCTTATCCACCAGTTTCTTCTGCCTTCCGTTAATAATCGCACCGATGAATTTGGTATTGATGATCAGAACGGCATAGGCACAAACTTCTTAGGCTTGGTGATTGAGGAGATTAGGAAGACGTGTGGACCTGATTTTGCTCTGTTGGTCAAGGTAAGCGGGAGTGATGACTATTTTACCAGATTCTCCTCTGAGCAGTTTGCCAGTCTGATAAGGTTCCTTGAGGCCCAAAAAGTCGATGGCCTAGAGATCAGTTATGGAACCATGGATAATGCCCTGAATATTTTTCGCGGGGATATACCCCTCAAAGTGGTCTTAAAGCATAATCCAGTGTTTAAGACAAATAACGGGATGATGGGATTGCTTCATAAGAGTCTCATCTACTGTTTAATGAAGGCAAGGCTAAAGCCGTTTACACCTACTTATAATCTCGAGTATGCTAAACTTGCCAAAGTCTTAACGGACATTCCCGTCATTAGTGTCGGTGGTTTCCGAAAGGGAACGGAAATGAGAGTGTGTCTAGAAAATGACTTTGTTGATTTTATCAGCCTGTGCCGACCTTTTATTTGTGAACCGGATCTCGTCGAAAAGCTGGAGCAAGACGAGAACTATTCTGCCAAATGCGTCAACTGCAATATTTGCGCCATTATGTGTGATTCAGACCAACCAACACGGTGTTACAAACGATAATTGAAAGTTAATTAAATTTTTAGTGGAAGGTGTGCTGAAAATGGAAGACCGGATAATGTTCACAATAAAGCATCTATTGAAAAAAGGAACGAAGATAACCCTGGAGAGTCGTCTAATAGAAGACCTGAAGCTGGATTCATTAGATATGTTGATGATTCTTTCGGATCTGGAGGATGAATTCAATATTACCATTGCTGAAGATGATTTCTTAAGTGTGGTTACCGTCAACGATATTGCCATAAAACTGAGAGCCAGGGGTATATCCGATGGCTAACTGTCACTGGATAAGTTCAACTGAACTTCAGATGGAGTTAATTCTCCACCTGAATCAAGTTTCTTATATGGGAGGTAAAATATGGACCTGAGAGATTTTTATAATCGGTTTAGCCTAGACGAGAGCCTCGCTAAGGTCACGGACTTTAACCCCTATTACCAGAGAATTGACTCCGGATTAGATAGAAAAATTCGGGTAAACGGACATGAGATGATTGACCTAGCCTCCAACAATTATCTGGGCCTGGCGACAGACGGCAGGGTGAAACAGGCTGCCATGGAGGCTGTCCAAAAGTATGGGGTATCTCTCTGCGGCACCCCTATCGCTACAGGCTACCTTGATTTGTATCAGAGGTTGGAGAAAAAGCTATCATGTTTTGTCGGGCTGGAGGAGACCATAATTCTCCCTTCGTGTTACCAAGCAAATAATGGCTTATTTAGTTGCATTGCTGGTCCCCAAGACCTTATCGTCGTTGATCGGTTGGCCCATTCTTCCTTGATCCAGGGGATCAAATCCGTTGGATGTAAAATTAGGCCCTTTCTGCATAATAATCTGGAGCATCTAGGAGGAATTTTGCGGCGTTCCACAGGGTATCGGCAGGTTTTTGTCGTGACAGAGTCTGTGTTTTCGACGGAGGGCAGTATTGCCCCTTTTCAGGAAATCATGCAATTGTGTGAAACCTATAACGCCCTGCCTGTGATCGATGATTCCCACGGACTTGGAGTGCTGGGGAAATCGGGTCGAGGAATCCTTGAGGAGCAAGGCATCGAAGGATACCTCGGGATTTATACAGCGTCCTTAGGAAAGGCTCTGGCTAATTCCGGCGGGATGATCAGCGGTAAAAAAGGGCTTATAGATTATCTTAAATACTACTGTCCGCACCTGGTATACTCTACGGCCCTTACACCTGCGGTCTTGGCGGGTATCGAGACTGTTCTGGAGATTATTCAATCTGAATTCGGGGTGATTAAGGGTAGGCTGGTAACCCACCAACAGGAGATCTACGATAGCCTTATTGAGGGGGGATTTACAGTGGTACCAGGTGAGGCCCCTATTAATTCCATTCAATCTGGAAGTAAAGAAGCAACGTTATTCCTGGCTAAAAAGCTTTATGATAAGGGGATTCTTTCCACACCGTTCATCGAGCCCTCTGTACCAGTTGATGAAGGACGGGTTAGGTTGATTGCTGGAGCTAATCTCACCCAGGAGACGGTGACAGAAGCCACGGAAATTATCCAAAGGCTTGGTCGCCTATGAGATATTTCTTAATTATGAATCCCGGTTCTGGAGGGGGAAAAAGCGGGGAAAAGGTTGAGAAGATCCTGGCCTTCTTTCGTAAAAACAAGCTGGAGTTTGACTATAAACTGACAGGTACCCTAGAAGATGCTTATACTCTATCCGTTGAGGGAAATCTTAAGAGCTATGATACAATCGTCGCCGTAGGGGGAGACGGAACGATTAACCGGGTCTTAAACGGCTTTTATGACCTCACAGGTAGAAGGATTTCTAGTTCCAAACTGGGAGTCATCCATACCGGTACCAGCCCTGACTTATGCAAGAGCTACAATATACCGCTGGAGATCGACCAGGCTCTGAACGCAGTTTTGGCAGGGAAGAGTCAACGAATTTTCGTCGGTAAAATAACCTATACCTGTGCTTATGACAAGAAGTTAGATAGTCAGCCGTTACAGACGTTACAACCATTAAAGTCACTAAGCAAGATTAACGAGAATGTGCAAACCAGCTATTTTGCTTGCTGTGCCAATATCGGTCTAGGGGCCACTGTCGCCAGAAGTGCCAACAGTGGTATTAGACACTATATCGGGGATTTAGCGGGAACGTTTGTCTCCCTGATTAAAACCTTGCTTCAGTATCGACCCAATAACTTCTTAGTTAGTTTTGATGGACAGATTCAGGCTCTCGAAAATGTTTATAATATTGCCGTGGGAAAGACAACCTACATAGCTTCGGGAATTAAGGTAAAAAACCAATTAACCCGCAGAGACAGTCGTTTTTATACTCTGATCATCAAGGATATAGGCTTTGCTGATTGGTTCGGTGTCATTAGAAAAATATACAGCGGGAAGAATTTTGCCAATACCAAGACGATGTCCCTGCAATACGCCTCATTGATCGAAGTATACGGCAACCGAATAAATCCGGAACTGGAGTTTGATGGTGATCCCAGAGGGTTTCTTCCGTGTGTGATCGAAACGGCCCGGGACCCCTTAGACTTGATATATGAGGGTCATGATGAGTAAAGAAAAGGAAATGATAGAAGTTATAGATAAGCATATGCCCAGGAGTGCACGCCAGCTTAATAAGCTCTTTGAGGCCGATTCCGAAATAGTCGATTTTCATGGCAAGAGTCTGCTCTATAATATTGACGAGTTTTCGGAAGAAGACCTATTACGGAGTGAGGATCCCTATGTGCTGGGCTGGAATATGGCAGTAGGCAGTATTAGCGACATCTTGGCCTCGGGGGGGACACCTAAGTACTATGCTCACAGCTTAGTGATCCTTAATTCCTGGACCAAGGACTATGTCGAAAAATTGTCCCTTGGCATTGCCCAGGTGCTAAAAGACGTGGGGGCAGCTTTTATCGGCGGGGATTTTGGGATCTCCAAAACTTGGCGATATACGGGTTCGGTAATTGGGGATCTCGAAGGTCCGCCCCTGTTAAGAAGTGGGGCAAATGTTGGTGACGGGATTTTTGTCACCGGTCCCATTGGTAGCGGCAATGTTGAAGCCGCCTTAGTCCTGTACGGCGAAAACCCGTTAGTCAAACATTTGACGGGGAAATGGAAAAACGCCTTCCGGCTGAGAAGTAAAGAGGCGGAGGTCATAAAACGATACAGTTGCTGCTGTATTGATACCAGCGATGGAGTCTTTAATGCCCTCAACTCTATTTCTGAGCTGAGCAAGACCGGGTTTAGCCTAAGAAACCTACCCTATGCGAAAAGTGGGTTATTACTGGGCAAAGCCCTTAACATACCCAAGGAAGTGCTATTCTTAGGTGAATGTGGAGAGTATGAATTACTTTTCACCCTCAGTAAAGGGGTCGAAGAAGAGTTTATAAACGAAGCCCAGGAGAAGAAGTTGAAGTTTTATAAACTAGGTGAGGTAAAAGACCAGGGCATTAAATCGCTCTTGAAGAGAGACGGAGAGATTGATTTAGCAACGTACGATTTGCGAGCTAGGGATCACACAGATCCTAAAGACTATTTGCGTACTGTGATAGATTTCCTTAATAGGAGGGCCATGTGAAACGTAGAGTTGTTATTACTGGAATAGGACCAGCTACAGCTATCGGAATTGGTAAAAAGGATTTCTCAATAGGAATTTATGACTTAAAAACATGTCTAGCAGAAATACCGAGCCGTTATGAAGAGAACTATACATTCAAATCCCGCTATTTCGTACCCAAACCAGAATTTGCCTTGACCGACTTAGGCATTCAGAAATCAGTGGAAATGATGATGGAAGAAGCCTCAAAACTCTCGGCCTTATGTGCGAAGCTGGCTTTGGAGGATGCGGGATTTCAGATTAGTAAGGCCGAAAAATACATGCAGGTTGAGGGGCTGGAAGACTGTGGGATCATAATTGGGACTGGCATGAGCAGCCTGCAGACCGCTCTGGAATCGTACACAGCCCATATCGCCAGAGAAGACAAGGTGGCGTATGAATCCGGAGGTGATCGCGGATCTGGCACCAATCTTGATTCTAATCCTAGTCACAATCAACCTCGCTTCAACAGAATGGTCATTCCCATGCTGATGACCAATTCGCCTGCGGCTTGGATATCGATACTGTTCGGCTTGAAAGGGTTTAGTTATACTCTCAATGCTGCCTGCGCTTCGGGGACTTATGCCCTTGGTGAGGGGTATCAAACTATTTTATCTGGCAGAAGCGACGTGATCCTAGCGGGCGGGGTTGAAGCCCTGGTAGAAAAGAATGGCGCAATTATGAGAGGGTTTGACATGCTGTCAACCCTCACTAGGGCAAAGGACGGAAGGCCCCAGCCGTTCTCTCAGCAAAGAAGCGGTTTATTATTTAATGAAGGAGCGGGATGCGTGCTCGTTCTGGAGGAGCTGGAAAGAGCTCGGAACAGAGGGGCCGATATTTATGCGGAGATTGTTGATTATGAAGCGTGCAGTGACGCTTATAGTATTATTCAGTTAGACCCCACTGGGGACAGTATTACCAAGCTCTTTCAGAAGATCACTCATGGGATCAAGGTTGACTATCTAAACGCCCATGGTACGGGCACATCGGCTAATGATCATATTGAGGCCCAAGTCATTCAACGAATCTTTGGAGATAAAAGCACTCAGCCGTATATTAATTCCACAAAGGGTATCCTTGGTCACAGCATTGGGGCTAGCGGAGCACTTGAGGCGGCAGTAACGGCCCTATCCATTAAAGAGTCTAGAATTCATGGGAACTTAATGTCTGACCCTATGAATAATCTCAATCTGCCCCTGGAGACAATTGAGACTCCAATTGACTATGCTTTATCCGCTTCCTACGGCTTTGGAGGGCATAACGCCCTGCTCCTTCTGAAGGGGTATGATGCCAATGAATAAGGTCATGATTACGGGCGCGACAGGATTTATTGGTAGCCATATTACCAGGGCTTTTTCTGAAAACCAGGTCAAGGTCGGCTGTCTCGTCAGAAAAGCTAGCGACCTTGTCAACCTAGAAGGTCTGCCAGTCGAGTTTAGAACTGGTGATATCAGGAATACCGGGGACTTGACCAGAGCTTTCAACGGATATGACTGGGTGATTCATAATGCCGCCAAAGTAGCCGACTGGGGGAATTATGATGAGTTTTATCAGGCGAATGTAATAGGTACCGTCAACGTACTGACCGCCTGTGTTCAGGTGGGGATCAAAAACATCCTGATAACAGGCTCTAATTCCGTTTATGGAGAAGAGAACAGCCCAATCGTAAAGAATGAAACGTCACCCTATAATTCTCATTACCCGTACTTCGGAGATAACATTTTCCCCTGCAAGCTGAATTACTATCGTGATACCAAAGCCTTGGCTAAAAAAGAGGCCCTAGCCTTTGCGGCAAGGCATGACTTGAACCTGACCATAATAGAGCCTGTTTGGGTCTATGGGGAGTGGGAATTGAATGGGGGATTTTATGAATACCTCAAGACTGCCAAGGTGGGAATTCCCTATGTCCCGGGGACTAAGAGTAATAAATTTCATGTCATCTATGCCGGAGACCTGGCTAGGGCTTACGTCTTGGCCTATACAAAACAGTTGACAGGCATAAACTGTTTCCTAGTCGGAGATGAACAGGCTGAAAACATGGACAGGATTTATGGGCTATTCTGTTCCGAAGCCGGACTAAAGAAACCCAGGAATCTTCCCAAGGCTCTGAGCTATCCCGTCGCCTTGCTGATCGAGCTTTTGTACACTCTGGTTAATTCTCAGAGCCCACCGCTCCTGACCAGGGGAAGGGTAAACATGTTCTATGACAATATGGAAGTTTCAGTGGAGAAGGCTGAGCGCATCCTCGGGTTCAGAAACTCCTTTAGCTTAGAAGAAGGGATTAAAAAAACGGTCTTATGGTACAAAGAACGAGGACTGATATGAAAGAGGGTGGCCCGTGATGAAGGTGAGTAATGTTACAGGCTGGCAAAAAACAGTCTTTAACCAGAAATTGAAAATAAGCATATTTCTTTACTATCTCCCGGCACTTTTAAAAGGGGATATTTCCGTCAGACGGTTTATTCTTCTCTTAAAAAGACTGTTGCTTTTTGTGTCTCGGATACAGCACAACAAATTTGTCAAAATAGGTGGCAAGACCAGGATAGGTCTGTATGTGCCGAGCTTCCCATCTCGGGCTTTTCACAC
Organism: Desulfosporosinus sp.; assembly: GCA_035560775.1. GTDB lineage: Bacteria > Bacillota > Desulfitobacteriia > Desulfitobacteriales > Desulfitobacteriaceae > Desulfosporosinus. The sequence goes on along the minus strand of DATMYU010000052.1, from coordinate 1,397 downwards.
TTCTTGTCAGAAATTCAGCCAATTCTCAGAACAAATGCCTTGCACTACGGTCTTGATATCGATTACCTCTGCCTGCCCATATCATTGCAATTACTGTTACCAGAAGCTTGATAAGGGTAAGGATGTCGAGATAGAGATTCTGCTCAAGACCGTAAGAAAGCTACAGGACATGGGAATTGCATTTTTTAATATTGAAGGGGGCGAGCCTTTCTTAGTCTTTGATCGGTTGAAAAGTATTTGTTCAGTCATTGACGCCAGATCGGAAATCTGGATCAATTCCACGGGCGCGGGAATGACTAGGGAAAGGCTTGTAGAACTTAAAACTTTGAAGGTGACAGCCATTATGTTTTCCCTGCACAACCCCGATAGTGATGCGTTTAATCGGTTTATGGGAGATAATTCTGCTTGGGATACTATGGAGGCTGGGGTTAAGATGTGCCACGATGTGGGCCTGGCCGTGGCTTTTAATGCCTGCTTGATGCGGAACGACTTTCATAACGGTACGTTCGAACGAATTATGGAGGCAGCCCGGGACTATAAGGCCTGTATGATCCAGATCATTAAGCCTAAACCAGCGGGTGGGTGGCTGGAAAAAGGGGATATAGAGTTCACAGCGGAGGACCTCACTTATATTAAGGACAGGGTAAACCGATACAATTTGCAGGAAGAATTCTCTGGTTATCCATCAATCTCAGCTCAGATTATTGAAGAAGATAAAGCAGTTTTCGGCTGTACAGCCGGTGGTACAGACCGATTCTATATCAATGCCAAGGGAGATTTACAGCCCTGCGAGTTTCTCAATCTATCCTTTGGTAATATCGCGGTGGACAGATTTGAAGATATTTATCAAAAAATGCGCAGTTGCTTTGCTTGGGGTGGAGAGTGTTATCTTTGCGAAAGCTGCTCGAAAGAGATTCACAAGCTTTATCTGGACAATAGTTTGAAATCCCTTCCTCTTCCTCCCGAGCTGTCGGAGAAGATCTACAGCTCTTGGGATCGGGGGAGGAGAACGGAATTGTATGAAAAATTGGAGAAGATGAAATAGGTGTAGTGAGTGGATATGTTTCCGTGGGCAATGCACTATGAGACCAGTCAGAGAACGTATAAGTTTAAGACAGATTGACCAGAAGATATAGCTGAAGTTATTATTTATGGGCAAGAGTATGACATCCAAAACGATTTTGCATTTGACGTTGATTTGAAGAAGGTAGTAAATATTTAACCTTTGTACAATTTTAATTTGCTTATATCTTGTGTACTGGTGTTCATGAGGGATGAAGCACTCCTTTTGGCTTGTACTTGTAGATGTTGGTAACTTAACAATAATCGATGTGCTCTCATCCTTCACTCTTTCTTTATTGACTGTCCAACATGTATTTTAATCCTACAATCTCTGT
>DATMYU010000051.1:0-5824 GCA_035560775.1 Desulfosporosinus sp. | reverse complement strand
ATCATCTTTATACCATAACCCTAAGTTATAGCGCCTATTCAGCACACATTTTCAACCTGAATACAAGCAATGACGTAGCCAAGTCAAGAACCTTTTTATTCCTACTAAACCCAGACCGTATTACAGCCTCTTCAGCATCCTCACAGCTTACCTTGCATCACAGCTTTATGCAAGTACCTAAACTCCGAATACAAACACGAAACCCACTATCTCCAAAGCAATACTAAACGTCCCGCGTTCCACTCAGGACGCTGTGTCACACAAGTCCTCGCTACAGTTGCCTAAAGGAATTCTGGTCCAAACGATTCGGGCAATAACCTTTTCAAGCTTGTCAGCCGAGTTTGCCCTGTCCCATTAATTAAAATCACCGGGCAGTCCACAGCAAACTCTCGGATCACTTGACGACAAGCGCCACAAGGGGAAGGTAAACTGTCTGTCGGTACGGCAATAGCAAGTCCTTTCAGATCCCGTTCTCCCTGAGCCACAGCTTGAAAAATCGCATTGCGCTCTGCGCAAACCGTTAATCCATAACTCGCATTTTCCACGTTACACCCGCTATAAATCTTTCCAGAGGAAAAGAGCGCTGCCGCCCCAACGGGGTAATGGGAATACGGTACATAAGCCTGTCGATAAGCCGCTTGTGCCTGATTAATAAGTTCTTGCATTTTCTCTTTCTCGAGCAATGTCTCTGCTCCTATCGTTTGAAGTTGATCTTGCTTCAAGCACAAAACTCCTATCTATACAAAAAGATCTTGCTTGCGAAGCGGAACAGCGGAGGAGAAAACACAATTATTCCAATCACAACAGCTTGGATCGCAGTCACCAAAACAGCACCCGCCGCCACGTCCTTGGCCATTCCAGCAAGAGGGTGAAAGTTTGGTTGAACCATATCCACCACAATTTCGAGGGCAGAATTCATGACTTCAGCACCAATGACACTACCAATCGCCAAAATGAGAATCAACCATTCAAAACGCGAAACCTCGCTCCACCACGCGAAACACAATACGCCAATTCCCGCGCAAACATGAAACTGTACGTGCCCCTGAGTTCTACAGACGCAAAGCAACCCCCGCCATGCTTGATTGAGACTACGCCAAAACCCGGGTTTCTGATATTTTCCCATGCTTTCCTCCGTTTGATCACTATATAGACTGTAAAGAAAACTTGGCTGGTGCCCGAAGACACTGTCTTCGCACGTATTAGCCATTCTGTCAGCCGCAGGCGCAGGCGGCCGCCTAGTTGCGCTTATACCACCCGAATTATGCCACCCAAAACTTATACTTTCTGTATAGGTATAAAGAAAACTTGGCTGGCGCCCGAAGACGCTGTCTTCGCACGTATTAGCCATTCTGTCAGCCGCAGGCGATGGCCATGGACGTCCGAGTGTCCCTGTAGCCAAGGATGGCGGGAAGGGACCGCCGACGGCCGCCTTAGTTGCACTTATGCCACCCGAAGTATACTTTCTGAGTGCTGCTAGTGGACACTAAGCTCTCTCTAGCCTCAATATAGCCATAACCTCTTCTTCTTTGCTGCGCATCGCTTGTTTATCCTTCTCTTCTTCATGATCATAACCTAATAAATGGAGCGTCCCATGGACAGCAAGGTATACAATTTCCCGTTCAAAAGAATGACCATACTCCGCTGCCTGCTCCTTTGCCCGTTCAGCTGATATTACTATATCGCCGAGCATATCGTCTTCAAACGCCGCATCTGGTTCTTCTTCCATGTCCTCTTGCAAGGCAAATGAAAGAACATCCGTCGGACGGTCCACCCCTCGATACTCTTGATTTAACGCATGTATGCGCTCGTCATCAACCAACATTAGACTCACTTCAGCCTCTTTGGGCCCACCAGAGAGACGAAGAGTCTCTTCAATAGCCTGAGTTAATAAAGTGGCTAGTGGCTCGCGCTGGTCAAGCAAAATTGAATCTTCTTCCCAAGCAATATCTAAGATCATGCACCCATTCCTCCCTTCATGATCTATGTTTCATCTATCCCAGGGCTATCTATCGGTTTCTCTTTCTGAGAATTATCATCGCTTGCTTTATTGACTTCTTTGTTCACTTCTTTATTGGCCTCTGGCTTCTGTTTCTTATGCATTGCAGTGCTTTCGTTCTCCTTCAAGCTCGGCATCTCCGGATACTCGACACGGGAGTGAAAAATCCCACTCAAGACACGAACAAAGGCCATCGCAATCCGATCTAAGTCTTGAAACGTTAAATCACATTGATCCAATTGCCCATCGTTAAGCTTGTCCTTAATAATTTTCCGAACAAGCCCTTCAACACGCCCAGGCGTGTGTTGTTTCATCGACCGTACTGCAGCTTCCACATTGTCCGCCAAGGCAACCAAGGCACTCTCCTTGGTCTGAGGTTTTGGTCCTTCGTAATGGAAGGCTTCCTCGGGAACATCATCATATTCCTCCAAGGCCTTATGATAAAAGAAGCTGACAACACTGTCTCCATGATGCTGAGCGATTATATCCTGAATCTGCTTCGGAAGCTTATATTCTCTCGCTAGTTCCAACCCATCTTTAATGTGGGAGATAATAATCAGAGAGCTCAGTGTTGGGGCAATCTTATCGTGAGGATTATCCTGAGTGAATTGATTTTCAATAAAAAAGTACGGGCGTTTCAATTTTCCGATGTCATGATACATTGCGCCAACCCTAACTAACGTGGCATCCGCATGGACAGCTTCCGCGGCGGCTTCGGCAAGATTGCCCACTAAAATACTATGGTGGTAAGTCCCCGGTGCCTCCATCAATAAGCGCTTCAATAACGGGCGGTTGGGATTGGTTAGTTCTAAAAGCCGAACGGAGGAAGTAATATGGAATCCCGACTCAAACCAGTGCAAAGCCCCAACCGTTAAAAAGGAAGACGCCACACCGTTGACAGTACCCAGGAGCAGACCGACCAACCACACCGACAAACGCATTCCTGTGGTCAGAGCTATCGCACTTATCATTAAAATATTCATTGCAGATACAAATAGCCCGGCACGCGCCAAATCTGACCGCTGACTTAAATTAGATACACTGTATACCCCGACAAACCCTCCAAAGAGCGCCACTAGACCGCTTCGTATGCCGTACGGGGTTGATAAAGAAGGGTCCACTAAAACAGTCACAAAAACTGCTAAGAGCACCGTGACCATCAAGGCAACATCCACATCAAATAATATGGCAACCGACATAGTCGCCCAAGCCACCGGAATGAGCATACCTGACAAGGAGTTAAAGTCATTCGACCCTAAATTCAAAGAGATCACACCACGTCCGATGGCCAGAACCAAGCTCATCGTCAGTCCAATCAAGACTATACGATTAGTTAAAGGTACAACCTTTCGTTTATATTGAAACAAATAAGCCAAGAGAATTCCTACTCCAATGAGAACCATTAGTGCAATCCCAGCGACAGCCTTCCAGGTATTACCGCTATTGATTAGCCCATAGGCAACCAAAACCTGGTAGACCTCTTCGTCGACAATCTCACCAGGACCCACAATCTTTTGATTGGCCTTGTAGCGGAGTACATCCCCCTTAACACTAGCTCGTGCTACATTGCGCAATTTCTCCGTGGTTTGATCATCAACCGTCAAGGTTGGTTTTGTCACTTCTTGTTCCACAAAGGCCTTGTAAAATGCCTTGGCATCATCGTTCAGGGCCGACTGATTAAGTTCCGCTATAATCAGTTCACGGAGTGGCACCACATCGGCTTCAGACCGAGCCCCTAAATCGAGACTTCGCGCTTTGAGTAAAATAATGTCTTTACCGATCTGCTCAGCTGTATTTAAATCTCCCGGAGTGTTTTTCAGCAATGATGCCAATACTCCTTCTGACAAAGCATTAAACGGCTGGATTAACTTCAGTTTATTGATGCGCGCATTTTCATCCCCCGTGGTCGTCGCAGTATCGCGCAGGGTAATGAACGCTTGCCCTAGATCCTTGGTTAGAACACTCAAAGAATCCTCATCCGTTTTATACACCGGTTGAACGGCTTTGGCCGCAGCGTCTTGATCTAGAATATATTTTTTCGTATCCTCAATGTCCTTATCGATTGGCGCTGTAATGAGTTGAGGACTAGGCTCCCCTATTTCCAAATGGATTTTGGAGACAAACAAGTTAGAGGATAAAAGAACCGTAAACAACAGAAAATACATCACCCCAATGATGGCGCGTAACCAAATGGTGTGATGTCTAAGCGAATCCAAACGGCTGGATAGGCACTCCCAAATCTTCATGACCTTTCTGATCTTCAATACCATCATCCTTACTTCCCAGCGCCTTACCTAAGGTTTCGACGCTTTATAGGTCTGAATAATCATCTGCACGCCATTAAGGATTTGCATATACCGCCAAATCCTCGTAGGTTTCCACCTCTACTCTAACTCGTACAGCCTCAGAATTGTTCGAAAGAACCTTCACGGTTTCTTCTACAATCGAAACACCAGGCGTGATTTTCTTCTGCACCTCAGTCCGGGCTGCTTGTTCAGCCAGTTGACGGGCTTCGGCTAGAGAATGCTCCAGGTGTACAGTACGAAGTTCTTTGTAGTTTACTCTTATACATTCGACAGGAAAGCGCCAATTCCTCCAGGGCAGCATAGAATGACTCATGACTTCTTTACGTGCTTGCACAAACGGTGAATCTGGCGTTGTTACCATTATGACGCGGGAACCGAATTTTATACCCCACCCTGTGGCATCTCTTCCACTTTCTTCGATTTTATTTTCCGCCATGGGGACTTTTGCTTCCGCACTATACCACACCCGTCCACGTACAAACCCTCTGGCTACTGAGACCTGGGGATTCAGTTTAGAATTATTCGCTGTGATCAACACTTGTCCCGCCCGGACGGTCTCACCTTCATGAACCTGAGGTGTCCCCTCAATCACCATAATTTCTTTAACAATTCCGGCATGACTTGCAACGAGATTGCCCGCTTCCTTAGGGATGATCGGACGGATTTTTTCCGAAATTTTAATTAAAACATCCGTTCCATTACGTTCCACGCCTATCCAAGCTGCGTCCGGAAGTTGTTCCTGAAGCGCTTTCGCAATCTCGTTTAAATCTAAGTTCTTTGAGTAGACCCAAGTTTTAAGCCCCAGCTTCTCTGCCCGCGCTAAAACATCAGAAGACATAAGGTTTCGATTCCCCGACACAGAGATTGAAAGCACAAGTTGGGACAATACAATTAATACTGTAGCAATCACTACAATCCCTGTCAAAAGGCCCTTTCTACGCCACCATCGTGCTGCAACAAAAGGCCAGCCATATTTAGCCACAATATGGATTTTTGTATGGGTGAGACGTGCCGCGTGTTTCAAACGCCGAAAATCTGCCAGCTTAATCTGAGCTCGCATTCCCCGTTCGGATTTTTGAGTATGATAAAGAATCACTCCGTCTTTTGAAACTTGATTAAGAAAGCGAGCTAACTGTTCTCCCCTCGCAAGGAAGAGAATTCGTCCATACCAAAACGTCCGCAACCATTCAAACATTACTTTATCTCCCTTCCTTCAATAAACGATAAGGAAGAGAGTTCCCCTTCGATCCGCAGTTCCGTTGATAATATTACTTTGAGCACTAGCCCCTGCCCTCCAAAGCAGACCTCCCCCTCAGTTGTTTCCAGACGAATTTCTTCCTCTGAAAAATTAACAATGCTGATATAATTCTCGACTAAAATTTTCTGCCGTCCAGTTATCGTGATTTTGGGGCCATCTCCCACTACATCCGGCGGAAAATCCAAAATGTCTCCAACGCTTGTTTGTAATTTCTTAAACATAAAAAAAGCTCCCCCCTTCTGTTTGATATCTATGAAGGGA
>DATMYU010000050.1:0-2710 GCA_035560775.1 Desulfosporosinus sp. | reverse complement strand
GAATTGGCTATGCTCGGACTCATAGGAATCACTATTTACCAGACCTTGTTCATGGCTTCGGTAAAATACGCTACGGCTACCAATGCATCGTTAATGTTAGCAATATCGCCAGTATTTACAGCCATTTTTGCCTGGCTAGCGGGACAAGAACGATTAGGGCAAAGGGGGCGATGGGGAAGTGCTTTATCTCTGTTAGGAGTTCTCTTTGTCTTGCTCTTTGGTACCAATAAGTTGGCATTAGGTTGGGAAATGGTTCGTGGAGATCTGATTGGCATTGTGGCCTCGAGTGTCTGGGGATTATATCCGGTACTCGCTAAACGCATGATGCGTAAATATTCAGCTCTTAAAACGATGACCTATGCTTCGTTATTTGGTACGATATTTTTCCTGATCATCGGCTCAAAAGGGGTGCTAGCATTAACTTGGTCAGAGATACCTTTCGCTGCGTGGGGTTCTATGCTTTATTCTATTGCCTTAGTGACCGCTTTCGGACTGGTTGTTTGGTATCACGCCATTAGCCGAATAGGGGCAAATCGTGTCATGTCTTACATGTATGCGGTACCAGCGGTTGCTGTGATTACGGCAGCTATTCTTCTAAAGGAACAAGTTCATCTTATGCAGGGTGTAGGCGCTGTGATCATCTTTTGGGGCATTGGTATGATTTGCAAAGACAAGTTCACTGTTCTGCAAACCGAAAATGTTGCAGAGATCGCGAAGTAGATGGAGGTGTGTTGTGAGAAAACATTTAATTGTTGGCCTGACAGGGGCAAGTGGTTCAATCTATGCCCTCACGTTAATAAATGTCCTCGTTGCAATGGACTGGCAGGTTGAATTGGTTATGTCATCTACAGGCGAAAAAGTGCTCGCCTATGAAACTGGGATTGAGCGGTCAGCTTTGTCGGAAAACGTACATATTCATGAAAACACGAATCTGTTTTCTGCGCTGGCTAGTGGCTCTTATCGTACTCATGGGATGACGGTGATCCCTTGTTCGATGAATACGCTGGGGTTAATGGCGACTGGAACGGGAGAACATCTTCTGGCGCGAGCAGCCCAGGTGTCCTTGAAAGAACGTCGCCCGCTGGTTGTGGTCCCTCGTGAGATGCCTTACAATATCATTCATTTAGAAAACATGTTGCGCCTTGCACGTGCGGGTGCTACGATTATGCCAGCTTCGCCAGGGTTTTACCATCATCCTGAAACAATGCAGGATTTAATCGATCATGTCGTGGGAAGAGTCTTAGATCAGTTCGGGATAGAACATACGCTTTATCAACGCTGGAGTGGGGTATAGCGATATTCGTGGTTTAATATTCGATATTCGAACTACGAAATGGAGGAGATAGAGAATGCTTAGTTTGAAGATTTTTGCGGTAGTCTATATCCTCTGGAATGTTTACGTTTTTATAGCGATGTGGAGGGATAAACGCCGGGCTAAATTGCATCGGTGGAGGATTCCCGAAGCGAGTTTGCTCATCATGGGAGCAGCTTTGGGAGGGATTGGGCTATATTCAGGTATGAAGTACTTCCATCATAAGACGGCTCACTCGAAGTTCGTAATAGGTGCACCGCTCCTTATTTTAGCAAACTTTGTAGTCATTGGCTTTTTGTATTATCTGGGGAACTATAAGCTGGGCCTATTTCATATAGGGATCTAGTCAATGTCGGGTGGAGGGAACTGAAACGTAAGATAGGCTAAAGAAAACTTGGCTGGCGCCAAGCCGTCAGGCGCCGGCGGCCGCCTTAGTTGCACTTATGCTTAGAAAGTATATAACGATAAGTTTATACTTTCTGATAGTATTAAAAAAGCCCCTTGACGAGAGCGCCAAGAAGCCGTGCATTTCCCTAAATACAGCACTTACTTAAGGAACCCCCCCTATCGCTCGTAGAGTTATTGGTTCATTAACAAAGGCAGGTCTTCTGACTTTGGTTCATTAATACTTCACGCCTTCCCGGTATGTACCAGTGGCAATCGTGTGAAACATCTCCCCATTACAGTGGCGGGACCGTGCAGGACTCGAACCTGCTTCTCTTTTAAGCTGTACTATTAATACTTGCACCTTTATTCTCCAATATTCAGTTGATATTATGTTATCGTATATTTGTCCAATATGTCAACTGTGAAGTTTAGGAATGTTCCACGAAAACGCTCGGGCTCTGTCTCATCTATTGTAATAGACACTTTAAAATTTCGCAGTATCAGTAGATTTCTTGTACCTATACAGAAAGTATAAGTTTTGAGTAGTCTGATTCTGGTGGTATAAGTGCAACTAAGGCGGCCGCCGGCGCCTGCGGCTGACAGAATGACTAATACGTGCGAAGACAGTGTCTGCAAGAAGGCTAATACGTGCGAAGACAGTGTCTTCGTGGGCGCCAGCCAAGTTTTCTTTAAGAACGTTGCTTTACAAGATCCTATATCACATCAAAAAACCATTGACAGACATATTATTCCATGCTAAAATTAGAGACAGAATTTAATATTGTAAAGAATGAGTACGCTTTCCTTTTGGTTTAAAAGGAAAGCGTTTAAAAGGGAAGTCAGTTTAATTCTGACGCGGTCCCGCCACTGTAATAGGGAGTAGCCTTACATGATGTCACTGGATCATATCTGGGAAGACGTAAGGTTGTGATGAACTAAAGCCAGGATACCTGCTCGTTTTTGAATTCGACTTCACACCCACGACGGATGGGTAGGTAAGGATATTTATGT
>DATMYU010000049.1:0-3919 GCA_035560775.1 Desulfosporosinus sp. | reverse complement strand
CTTTTATACTTATTAAAAAATCGCTTTGCTAATGCTTAGATGACACTAGTCCGACTTTGGTCTGACTTTGTTCTGACCTAGGCCCAATTCGCCTAGGTTTTTCTTTTTTTTGAGGTACTCAAATGAACAACTCCAAGGAATAAGTTTCAAAGATATTGGAACAAAGATCGACTACGATCCAAGAACAATCTCGCAGGGGGTTAACTTGACTCTGGAACAAGGCGTACAATTGTGGGGTGACGATCGGAGGATAACACAGCTTCTTCTCGCCTGCCTTTCGAGCAAAAGCACACTAAATAAACCGTAAAAATCGGAAATAGAGAGATAGAGAGATAGAGAGATAGAGAGATAGACTCTATCCCTCCGTTATGCTAGTTAATTCCATTTACACCGAGGGAAAGGTATTTTAATATGCTCATATGCTCATGTGTTTATGTTAATTAATCCAATTCAAACTCTCTTCCAGTTCCTTCTTGAAAATATCGGCCGGGAAATATCGCCCTGGGCATTCTGTAGCAGCTCTTGGCACGTCTCGGTGTAGCTCTACGTCCTCAATACCCAGTTTAAAGGCTTCCATTAGTTGTACTACTTTGTTCACCAGTCCGACGAGTTGAACCTCTGGTACTTCTGTCTCGCTAAAATTCCCAACCAGACAGACTCCAATCCCGATAAAATTACGATTATTTACGTTGCAATGCGCTCCTGGCCGAAATAAGGGCCTCCCATCTTCACAACGACCATCTGGCATAATCACGAAGTGATACCCTATATCGCTCCAACCCTTAGTTTTATGCCACTCCCTAATCATGGCCACGTCTACTGGAACGACCTTTCCTGAGCGACGCACGTCTGTAGAACTTGCCGTGTGGTGGATCACGATCTTTTGCCAACCCATCTAATTCTCCTCCTCTTTTTCACACTTTAGGACGGCAGCGGCCTTGGCAAGATCCGTAATGCTTACAGTGAGTTTATTTAACTTCCCGTCAATTCGCACGCAAATAGGCGCTTACCACAATGGGGAAGCCAAAATTACCATCAAGCATCAACATTTCTTCCATACGACCTCCTCCTCTTCTGTGACTTCTCTATTAATAATTATGCTGTTGATTTCATTTTAAGTGATTCTATCGGGAGGAGTGACTTCGACCGTCCCTCCTCCTCAGCTATCCGCTTAAACGTAATAGCCGATGCTCAAGTCCGCACTCGAGCATCGATCTTCGGCATTCGAACACGAACATCGTTTACGCCGGTGCATCGTAAAGGTCATCCGTTGTGGTGTAAACGAGCTTGATATCTCGCTTGGAAACGAGCGCCCTATCAGTAGTTGTTGATTATCCCCATTCTTCCCAAAATGAGCATGATTCGGCAAATAAAGACTGCATACAAGCCACATTGTGGCCTAAGTGCAGTCTATTTATTGTCTACCCCTCTGTGAAGGGACTAAGACACTTCTTTCTACTGAGTATCTATTTTGCCCAAACGATACCGTGTTTTCCCGTACTCCTCAATGTCCTGTTTCCTCGCTTCATAGCCCTTGCGTCCCATTAAAGCGTATGTCCCATTTTTCCCTTCTTCAACTCCTGGTTGATCGAAAGCATTAATATTCAATAACTCACCCATGTAGGCCGTCTCCCACTCCAGTAAAAGAAGCAATTGCCCCACGTTATAGGCATCCAGGCTAGGAAGAATAATCTTCTGGTGTTGCCGCCCTGCTAGAGTCAAAGCGTATTCCGTTGCTTTTTGTTCCGCAACCAACAACTCTTCTAAGGTCTGTCCCCCTAAGAATTGAATATCTTCAGGCAGGTCTAGGTCTATTGGGATCTCAACAGTCTCCTTAAATTTCTCAACCGACACAAAGGTGATGACCTTATCGTCAGGACCTTCGGCATATAATTGAACTTGTGAATGTTGATCCGTTACCCCTAGCGCTTTTACAGGTGTCTGTCCGACATGAACAGCACGGCCCTGTCGATCGTAGCGTTTCCCCAAGCTTTCCGCCCACAATTGAGCGTACCAATCCGCCATTGTCTTTAAGCCGTCTGCATAGGGCATAAACACGGAGATATTCTTTCCTTTTTGCCACGACAAGTGAGCAAGCGCTGCCCGTAGTTGGGCCGGATTGGAGAATACCCCTTGAGTCTCCCTAATCCACTGGTCCATCTCTAAGGCACCTTCCAGAAGCTGCTCAACATCAATGCCACATATTGCAGCAGCAAGTAATCCTACGGGTGTTAATTCTGAGAAGCGCCCTCCGATTCCAGCCGGAATCACGAACCGTCGAAATCCTTCCTTGAGAGCAATCGGGAGAAGATTTCCTTTTTCTTTATCCGTCGTAACGACAATATGTTCTGCATAGTGCTCACCGCATATCCGGCGCAAAGTGTCACGTATAATCAGAAACTGAGCCATAGTTTCTGATGTGTTGCCTGATTTTGAAATGACATTGAAAAGGGTTTTGTGGGGATCAAGCACCTGTAACAACTCATTAAACCGAACTGGATCAATATTATCTAAGACATAGAAGCGAGGACGGTGAGCGCGCTTTTCGGTGGGGAGGTCATTATAATAGTAATGATTTAGGGCTTGATGAACAGCCAGAGGTCCGAGCGCAGATCCACCAATTCCCAAAACCACAAAGTTTTCGAATTTTGGAGCCACAGCATTGGCATATTCGATGATCTCCACGAGTTCGGTTTTCATGGAAGCCAGAAGCCTTGAAAAATCGATCTCCCCAGCCTCCCTCCGGGTCGTAAGCGTTGCCTGGGCTTGATCCAACACGTTCTGAAGTCCCAACAGTTCCTCTTTTTTAAACCCCTGCGGATTTTGAGAGCCACTCATCATTCCCGAATAATCAATCGTTAGCCCTGATAGCACTTGGTTTTCCATCACTTTAGCCCCATCTCTTTAATTTAGTTTTTTCCTAAGTACTAAATCGAAAGTTCATTAGCTAAATCATATAGTTCTCTATTAAATGGGCGTCGCGCTTCATAAGCGGCATCTAGAGGGCTAGAGATAACGACTTGATTGATATAAGCCGTCATCCTATTTGTCTCCTTGGCCAATATGATCTCGATCGCTTTCCCACCCATGGCTGCAGCCATAACAGCATCGAGGGCACTGGGATTACCACCGCGTTGTAGGTGTCCAAGGACGGTAATACGAGTCTCAAACCCTGATCGCGCCCGTAGTTCTTCCCCAATTTTATAAACGTCTCCCACGCCTTCCGAAACTATGATAATACTATGATTTTTGCCGCGTTGATGACCACGCTTTAATTTATTGCTAATCTCATCTAAATCGTACGTTATTTCAGGAACCAGGATTGATTCAGCTCCACAGGCTAATCCGGCTTGAAGCGCTATGTTCCCGCAATCTCTTCCCATAACTTCTACAATGAACGTTCTTTCGTGCGAAGTCGCCGTATCCCGAATTTTGCTTACTGCGTCCACTACCGTATTAGTGGCGGTATCAAAGCCTATTGTCAAATCAGTCCCGGAGATATCATTGTCAATGGTGCCAGGGATCCCCACAATCTGAATTCCCTGTGCTACTAACGTTTGGGCCCCACGAAAAGACCCATCTCCTCCAATCACTACCAGAGCATCAATTTGTAGCTTATGTAACTGTTCTAAGGCCTTCTGCTGGCCTTCAACTGTCTTCATTTCTGCAGAGCGTGCTGTCTTCAATATAGTTCCGCCGCGAAGCACAATATCGGCCACAGAGCCTAAACTCATTTCTTGTATTTCTCCGTGTAAGAGCCCCTCATAACCACGGCTTATCCCATAAATTTCCAGACCATGATAAATTCCTTTCCGGACAACCGCACGAAGGGCTGCATTCATTCCAGGTGCGTCTCCACCACTGGTAAGCACTGCAACCCGCTGTATTACACCTGACAAAAGGATCACCTCTTCTTATA
>DATMYU010000048.1:0-7473 GCA_035560775.1 Desulfosporosinus sp. | reverse complement strand
CTTTTAAGCTATATACTTTCTGGAAGGTCCCTTCTCGCCATCCATGGCTACAGGGACACTCGGCCATCCATGGCCAGCGCATAAGTGCAACTAAGGCGGCCGCCAGCGGTCTCTTCTCGCCATCCTTGGCTTCAGAGACACTTGACCATCCTTGGTCATCGCCTGCGGCTGACAGAATGACTAATACGTTCGAAGACAGTGTCTTCGGGTGCCAGCCAAGTTTTCTTTATACCTATACAGAAAGTATAAGTTTTTGAGTCGTCTAATTCTGGTGGTATAAGTGCAACTAAGGCGGCCGCCGGTGCCTGCGGCTTGGCGCCAACCAAGTTTTCTATATAGGAGGGATTCTTATGGACAGTATTAATTATGACCTGGAGCGGATACTGCATGGATTTACAGAAGACGTTTTAAAAGAGCTAGCCAAGAAATTAAAACGAAGAATAAGGATAAATAAGAGTAATATCATTCACGAGATCCTATCTCCTCCAAAAGGAAAACGGGAGGACAAGGTTAAAGTATGGCAAGAAATTAATAGGTTGCTAAGAAAAGATTTGGAAGGATTAACTAACGAAGAAATCATGGCGTTTTCGTTCAACGATGTCCCACTAAACGATCAATTTAAGGTCGGATATATGTTCACGTTGAGCGCTAGCCTTGAGATTCGAGAGAAGGGGGAACAATTGTATTGTCAAGCTAAAGAGAACAAAGAACTTGATGAAAAAAATGAAGCGGATGCATTAAGCGCCGCGTTTGAAGCAAGGGAAGCAAATGAGATGATAGAAATTAGTACAGCACTGGAGACGATAGAGTCTAGACCTGTAAAAGAGCTGGTGATCGGTACTTCAGGACTAAAGATGCATTCAGAGGAACAAGTGACAGAAGAAATTAATGACCTTCACAAGAGAATAAAGACTTTGGAAAATAAGTTGAGCAAAGCTAATACAGAAGCGCTTAGAACAAAGGAACAATTTGAAAAGCTTAAACTTAATCTGGGAGCGTTAAAATCTCAATGGGTGAGAGAAAAAGAAGAGACGTCAAGATATCGTAATCTAGTGCTAGAACTTGAAGAAGAACGGACGAAAAAAGACAAAGTGATAGAGGCACTCCAACAGAAATTAGAACAGAGAAAGACCTTGGTACCAAAAAGAGCGCCGAAAAGAGCAATAGAACAACAGAATCACAAAGAAGCCCTACAAGTTACGGACACCGTGGCGGACAAATCAAGCAGCGAAATAGATCTTTCATTTTATCAGGGTCGGAAAGCTTTGATTTTTGCAGAACGTGATAACGAAGTGGATATCCGGCTGAATGCCTTGGGCATCATTCCAATTTGGGCTATGGAGATCGATTGGAACCGTCCGCGTCGCAGAATGTCTACCTGTGAAATTGTCCTATATAAAGTGAATAACGAGAAGCTACAAAAACTTGACGAAATTCGAGATATTGCCAGGTACTGGAACATCCCGTGCAACGAACTCTTGAATATTTAGTGGGAGGATCATCGATGATAAGAGATAGTAGAATATGGGTTTCGGTCATTATCGGAAAACCAGTGATAGAAAGTATAGATGTCGATATAAACTCCCAGTCTTTGCGTTTACAGGTGGATATGATCTCTATATTACCGGATAGCCTGCATAAGGAACTCGCAGGAAGACGCCAAATTACAATTTGGGGTAAAGATTTAATGCTGGCAGGATTTCCAGACGAGCTCGTGACACCCTCGCATTTTCGACAATATGAAATTAATGAGAGTAGAAAATCACGGGCTAAGGAGTTCTTTAAAAGCCGACTTCTTTCCTTCACGGTGGAGGCCGTGAAGAAAGACACCCAGAGAGTGTATTTTAATGGTAAAAACGTTGGTTTCCATGATACTCCGATTACCTTTAATCCCTATACGTCACAATTCACACCAATACCTATTATTGCGAAAGACGTGCCAGTGGAACGCGTCCAAAGGATCCTTTACGAGAAGCTGCCTTCCGTCGATTTCCTTTCTTATCAATATCCGGAGGATCCCCCCTTAATTATTGGGTACCAGGATCACTTTTTTGGGTGTAAATCTGGTTGGTTGGGGGAACTTAAGCAACATTGGCGTATTTATTGCCCCGAAGGCGAAGAAGTGACCTGTGTTCCGGCAGAAATACCAGAAAGTCAAGTCTTAAGGCGTGGGAGCTTAGCTTTTTTGCTTGACGAGGATTTAAATGAAATTAGCAACCATTTGTTATATGGAGAACCTTTTCCGGCTGCCGAATTTGTGAAACGCTTTAGCTCACCTTCTCAAGTCGCCCTGATCCCCGCAGGAAACAACTCATCCCAGCTCGACACCCCCCCAGTAGAATGTGAGCCGAATGTGGGAACGGCTGCAGCCCCCAATATTGTTAAGGATAAAATAACACGGCTTTCCCAAAAACCGGAAAAACCTGAAGTTTCGGATTTTGAGGCTCAAGAGGCAGCGGATAGCGGAGAGCAAACATTTCTTAATGATTTAAATCAGGTGGCTTTAGAAAATCAGCTTGTGTATGATAGGGAAGATCTCGTGAATTTTCACATTGCGGTTAAAACTGGTGCACTGGTGGTATTAGCGGGAATGTCCGGGGTGGGCAAATCTCAGCTGGTTATTAATTATGCTCGCGCTCTAGGCCTCTCGGGTGTAGATGAAGCCGGTGAGGAACGCAAACAGTTCTTATTTATTCCGGTTCGTCCGCACTGGAATGATGATGCCGACTTAGTTGGTTTTTACGATGCGATTCACAAGGTTTATCGCCCAGCGGAAACGGGGCTTGTCGATTTACTCATCGACGCCTCAAAAGAAGATAACAAAGACAAACTCTATCTCATCTGTTTTGATGAAATGAATCTAGCCCGGGTAGAGCATTACTTTAGCCAATTCTTAAGTATTTTGGAGCTGTCTGAAGATCGTTATTTAACGTTATATAGTGAAAAACTGGCCCCGGAGGTATATAATCGGCACGTTTATTCTCCGCGGGTTCCCATCGGAAACAATGTATTTTTTGTTGGCACGGTAAACATTGATGAATCATCGTTTCAATTTAGTGATAAGGTTCTTGATCGATCGAATGTCATTAGGCTCAAAATCTATGAGTCCCTGCGCGCCTGGAAGGCGATGTTTGAAGGAAAATCCCTAGGAAAACCTTCTGATGAACGGGCTCAACTCTCGCCTGTACCTGGAAAGGTATTTTCCTCATGGTGTAACAGTTCACCGACTGAGATTGGCTTAACCGATGACGAAATTGATTTTCTGGACGAATTAAATTCTACGTTACGTAAAATCGACAAAGACAGAGTTGTGGGTTATCGAATTATTCGCCAAATCGGTTCGTATTTAAAGAACATTCCTTTCAATATGGAAGGGCGAGGACTCCTTGATCGAGGAAAGGCGTTCGATCTTCAATTTGTGCAACGGATCATGACAAAGTTTAAAGGACCTGAATCCGATTTTGAACAACTCTTTGGTAAATACACGGATGGTGAGAAGGCAACCAGCCAAATTCTTAAGCTGTTTGAAAAGTATCATGCCGTCTCGATGTTTAGTTATTCTCGGGATGTCTGCCATAAAAAAGCAAAGGAACTATTAGATCATGGCTATGCATCGTGATGAGGAAGGGATTTCTATCGTTTTTTTGATAGGTAGACAAGAAATCCCACGGTTAGTTACTCCGTACGGCGTTATTGAGGTTTTTGAACGGGAAAACCTATACGTCTCGTTTACTTCGGACCAAGAGGGTACTTATCTCTATATTGATGGTTTAGATAGCTATGACTCCTCAAAGATTCACCTCGATGAAGAAGGAATTCCGTGTTTAAGGCCAGGAACACAACGGTTTCCCTTTTATAGTGATCTCAATGAAGATTATCCCCTGATTCCAGGGGATTATATGGTATCTGTGAAAAGCATAGGGGAAGTTCAGGACTCATTAGAAGCAACGCTTCGGATTAGACCCAATAATATCACGGAAGACCAACTTGACGTGATGCGCAACGAACTTAATGAAATCGTTCAGGGTCTTGCTTATGATCAAACTCGGACGTGCAATGGGATTAAACTTTACGGAGAAAGTGGGTTACTTCCCCCAAAAGTGTTGGCAGATTATATGAGTTTAAAGCACATGGTTAAGGATCTTGTGGTAACTCTTGAAGATTTGGCACGCCGCCCAGATCAGTTTTTGGAGCGGAAATACCGCGAGGTGAGGGCCGATGTGAGCTGCAAGCAGGATGCCAAATCCTACCGTTGGTTGTTATCTGTTCAAGGGCAACGGGCCAACGTGGCCGCCAAAAGCGTAGCGGAACCAGAAGTCATGCTAGGGGTCATCGATCAACTCACTTATAATACGCCTGAAAACCGGATGGTTCTGAGCTTTTTACATTATTTTTCGTCTCAACTGGAGTTTGTTTTGCATGCGATAAGGTGTACGATTACCGAAGAACAACGAGCGATCGAAACGAGAACTCCCTATGTTGTTCTGCAAAAATCGACAAACAACGAAGTAAGGGCTTTAAAAGCCAAAATTCTAGGTCTTGAATCAATGGAGCAGGAAATGCAAAAAGGGATTTTTCAAGTGCGAAAATATATAGATCAACCAGTGTTTAAAGGTCTAAAACCGTTGAAGTCCGCTAATCAATTCTCACTTAAGATTCAACGAGATTGGCGGTATAAGAGAGTATTCACCTGGTGGAAGCAGCTTAGGGCACAGGATTTCCAAATTCCTTTGTGCCATGAGTTTAAGGTGCAATGGAAACGGACCGACGTTTTATACGAATACTGGTGTTACATCAAAACCATTATGGCTTTAGAGCAGGTGGGATATACTTCGGTTTCTGGTTGGATTTATGACGATTCTTATCGAGCAAACCAAGAATTTCTTTTTCCAGTACTTCAAGACGATACATTAGTGAAAATGGCTAAAGGCACGATTCGCCTCTCCGTGCTGTTCAATGAGAAAATGGCCCGAGCCAAGCGTGGCGCATTGAGGTTCAAGCGCATTCTCTACATGGAAGGAACAAATTATAAGCCGGATATTCGGATTGATGTTTTTAACAACGATGTTTATACTGGATCCATTATCGTAGATGCCAAATATCGTAAACGATTAAACATCTGGAATAATGACAGGGTAGAAGAAGAAAGCCGTCCCAAAAACATGAATACCTTACAGAACTATTCTAATTCCCTTAAGTATGTCGGTGATCCCGCTGGGGTGTCCAAGGCAATGAGGGTCATTGCTCTTCACCCGAGTCATGGTCTAAAGGTAGAAGACATTGAGGATACGAATGTTAGTCTTGTTCAGCTACGGCCGAAAGAGCGTTTGACGCATTACGCGGAGTATTTGGCAAAGTTGATAGAGGGGTAGGGGTTTCTTGTGAAACGCATTTCACGCATTTCACAAGACTGTCTCTTTCGTATATAATAGGACGTATGATAGCTGTAATTAGTTTGAACACGAGGCATTTTATGGGTGAGCCAGCTAATATAAATACATATTTAAAAATTTACTGCGGCTTTAGGGACATGTATGTATTTTATATCGCTAACATTAAGGCAAGGAATGATGTATAATTACCTTCTAACAAAATATGACTGAAATGAAAGACAATCACAAGGTTTCTGGAAATAAAAGGAGGAGAAAAATCATCGAAGCTCTGCTCTGGAGTGTGACAAAGGTTTTAATTGCTCTCTTGTTGGTCGCGATTAATGGTCTTTTTGTGGCAGCTGAATTTGCAATGGTAAAAGTTCGTAAGACTCGATTAGCGGAACTCGCGGAGAATGGTTCGCGCAGAGCGCAAGCCGCACTGAATGTTGCCTCAAAACTAGACGCATACCTTTCTGCTTGTCAGCTAGGGATTACACTGGCTTCCCTAGGTTTAGGTTGGCTAGGAGAACCAGCAATTGCAACCCTGATCGAACCGCTGTTTGTAGGCTTTGGTGGTTGGAGTTTGATCTATACTCATACCATTGCTATTGTCATAGCATTTTTCATCATCTCGCTCTTACACATTGTCCTTGGAGAGCTTGTACCTAAATCATTGGCCATTCAAAATGCTGAGGGGACTGCACTTGTGACCGCGGGCTTCTTAAAATTTTTCTATTGGATTTTCTATCCGGTTATTTGGTCGCTGAATAGTATAGCTAACCTTGTTTTGCATGTCTTAAGAATTACACCGGCCAATGAGGCCGATTTATCCCATAGTGAAGAAGAACTGCGAATGTTGGTCGATGCCAGTCAAAAGCATGGCTATTTAGATAAAATGGAAGGTAAACTCTTGGATAATGTCTTTGAGTTTTCAGACCGCATTGCTAGTGAAGTGATGATTCCACGTCAAGATATGGTGTGTATCTTCATTCAAGATACGTTTGAGGAGATTCTTGAGGTTGTAAAAGAATATGGGCATACACGTTATTTGTTGTGTGATGACGATAAAGACCATGTTCTGGGCTTAGTCCATTTGCGGGACATTATTCGCTTGCAGGAACAGGCGGGGACGAAAGAGATTACTCAGATTAAGCGAGATATCCTGGCAGTTCCTGAGGGAATGCCAATTTCTCATCTTGTACAGAGAATGCGGAGCCAACGAACTCATATGGCTGTTATTGTGGACGAATTCGGCGGATCCGCTGGGCTTGTCACACTTGAGGATATGCTCGAAGAATTAGTTGGGGAAATTTATGATGAATTTGAGTCAGAACAACCGGATATTCAGAAACTGGCTGAAAATGAATATATACTCAACGGGCGGGTTTTATTGGAAGAAGTCTCAGAAATGTTCGAGATTGAACTGGAGGAGGATACCGTTTCTACGATCGGGGGATATGTTTTTGCACGGATTGGTCGCAAGCCAGTCAAGGGGGATGTCGTTTATTTTGACGGATTTAACTTTGAAGTTATCGAGGTTCTAGGGTATAGAATTACCAAGGTTAGGGTCATCAAAAAGTCTCGCGAGAGTAAACTTAATGAAGTACAGGATGAAAATGAAGTCGTTTGCTCGTAAGCAAAAGGCGATAAAGTTGGGTAAATGACTAAGGTTTTGATTGGCTAAAACAAACGCCCTCCCACGTTGAATAAGCGTAGGAGGGCGTTTGCTTGCTAACTGGGGATTATTTATATTTTGTTGCCGCCTTTAAGGTGTTCCTCTGCAAATTGAATCATCTTTTTGGTCATTTGGCCACCTACAGAGCCATTTTCACGACTTGTGCGGTCACCGCCGAGTTGAAGACCCATTTCGTTTGCTACCTCATATTTGAATTGATCCAATTGTTGTGCAGCGCCTTGGCTTGCAGGTGTATTAGTGTTTCTTTCTCCTGCCATGATAGATTCCCTCCTTCATAGTGTGCATTATTGCAATTTTGTTTAGGTGACTGATTTTATCTTGTCCAAATGACGCTACTTAACACTGGTAATTTATATACGATTTTCTACTTTCCAAAAAAATCCATACGCCTACCATGTCGCCTGG
>DATMYU010000047.1:0-2274 GCA_035560775.1 Desulfosporosinus sp. | reverse complement strand
AATCAACTCAGTAACACTTACTGAATTGGTATATATACTACGACTTAAAATTACCATACTTCTCTGAAAAAATCTAGTACCCCTAAGCTACTTTTTCATGGCTGACAAAGGTCTCCACCTTTGAGGGCATTGTAAAATAGTGCAATGAGCATAGTAATAACTTTCTGGTCATGTGTGGATATGCACTTTATCCCTTAGCTCCATTAGCCCAGTCGTCAAGTCCTTTCAAGGTAGCCTCTTGGGTTTGTTTACAGATTTCCGGCAATTCACCACCCCATGCTTTTTCGGCTGCCTTATAACCCGTTTCTATGGCATTTCTTAATAAAGCTATCTTGGCGGGGTCGCCACCTGAAAGAGCCTTTGCAAATTCTATTGCCCTTGTCGAAGTCTGCTTTACACCCCAAAAACCGTCTTCGGAAATTTCCTGTTGCGCTTTTAGACGGGTTGAATCATCCACCTCTAGATTTTGATAAAACTCCTTCAGTTTCCCATCATATTTTTCCATAATCTGATCATAGTTTAGGTCCTTTCCTTCGCCTGTTTTTAGACTCTGCATACTGACAAGGTTTTCTACTATTCCCCGCAAATTACTCAGTTTTGCCTCAACCTGCTTGCTAATTTCGCTCAGTGTAGCCGACTCCCTGGTATACGTAATCTTGGAGTTATTGCTCGTTGACTCTGACATCTCGTAGACAGCAGCTTCTGTGACTGGAATTACTTGCGCCGTATCAGTGGCACCTGCTTTGGATGTATACTCGTTATCAATAACTTTTGCCACGTTAGTGACCCCACTTTGTATTGAGGTTGTCACTGAAGTAATTGCCATAAAAATTCCTCCACTTTCTCCAAATACTCTTATTCTTATATATCGTCATCTTTGACAAAACTCAATACTACTATGTAAAGAAAACTTGGCTGGCGCCAAGTTGCACTTATACCACTGGAATTATGCTACCCACCCAAAACTTATACTTGCTGTATAGATATGAAAAATCCGGAACTTCTTTTCTCTATCATAAACTTCACACCGTGTGGCCTCAACTGAAGTGACTAGCCTTGGAAAATGTCAGCAACGACCAGTTCTAATTGTTCTAAATTCGAACAATGATAGGCTGCGGTACAGTCTTTTATGTATTTTTCCATAACACAATCACCGCTATACCATAAACCTTCATCCATTGGGTTAAGCCAATATAGAGCTGCAGCACTCTCTTTAATTTTAGACAGAACTTCACTTCCGTCAATTTTATTTTGGTTATTTTTAGCATCGCCCAAAATTAAAACGGTAGTTTTCTGGCTGAGGAGAGTAAGGTTAGTGTCGTTAAATTGATGCAATACATTTCCGTAATGTGAGTATCCTGTAAGGTTAAATCCTTTCAGAGTGCTAATACAGTTCAGAGCCTTATCCCATTCCTGCTCCTTAAAATAGTCCGTTACTTCCAGCAACATGTCAACAAATATGAAGGAACGAATACTTGTAAAACGCTTTTGCATGGTGTAAACAAACATTAACATGAAATAACTAAATTTTTTTACAGATTTAGACATATCACACAAGATCCAAAGATCTGGCTTAGAAGGTTTTGCTTGCCTTTTTAACAGTTCCATCAGAACGCCACCAGTTTGAATTGCCTTCTTGATACTCCTATTCAAATTAATTCTGCCTTTTTTTCCAGGCTTCCAGCGCCTTCCTTTTTTTACAGCGAGCTTTCTCCCGAGCTTTTCAACTTCTCGGGAGATCTGGGCAATTTGCCTACTATCAGCATCCAAGAATTTGATGATTCTTGGATTATTTTTTTTCATGACCTCTGTCAAATACTCTCGACTCATGTTTTTAACTAGCTGGGCCTCAATTTCCTCCTTCAGTAATATGCTCCATTCGTTTAGAGATTCCTGAGCGGAATCATAATCTTGCGCGGAAATTTGCCCCGATCTTAAGAAGTTCTCAACTGTATTGGTCACTTCAAACCATCCGCTTCTCTGCTTATAATTTTTTAAGGCTTCTTCACGGTTTTCCATGAGAAGGCTAAGATTCAAACTCATACTTTTGACGATAGCATAAATCAGTGCAACGTCTTTTTTAAGCACTGCATCGATCATTAAGCCTACCGGAAGACCTTGTCCAGAAGATCCTAGGCCTTCACCAGTCGCTGAAGAAACCTGTCTAGAACGTTCGTAAAAACGGTTACCAGTTATTTCTTCTTCTGGTTCAAAGAAAAGTTCAACTAACCACTGAATATAATTCGAGCCCCATTCTGTTTTAATCATTGTTGC
>DATMYU010000046.1:0-3866 GCA_035560775.1 Desulfosporosinus sp. | reverse complement strand
GCATCTGTTTATTTTTTTCACATGCACTTTCCTTTCCTAGATGGTTTTCACCAAAACGATATCAATCCGATTTTCACAGCAATCAAAAGTCAGTTTCTGGGAATCAGGACGAAATACATTCTCACCCGAGTCTTTATCACTATACACATCGTACAATTTCCATCTTGAGTTATAGTCTACATACTGCTTCAATGTATTAATTTGAATGAAAGCCTATATTTGAAGGCTTTCAGTACACTTATTCTTCTACCCTTGACATCAAGACAACACTCTCCACGTGCATCGTCCACGGCAACATATCCATCGGCTACACCTTAGCCAACCGATATCCCCCACGTGGGTTTTGCCTAAGCATTCTATTCGAGGCACAGATTAAATACTCCTCCTTGCCGGTAAATTAGGTCAGTTGACATCTGACGACTTAGGCAGAGCCTTAAGAATCGCAGATTATAAAATTAATGATATTGTGAATACTGAACCCTGTCCCAATGTACTGTCCACAGAGATTTTCCAGCCATGCTTTTCCACAATTGTTTTAACAATGGACAAACCAAGCCCGGCTCCGCCCTCTTTTCGCGAACGTGATTTGTTCACACGGTAAAACGGCTCAAAAATCTGTTCCAACTCTTCTGCTGGAATGCCATTGCCCATATCGGTTATGATAATCCGCCCAACTTTATTATCTACCTTCGTTTCAATCAGTATTCTTCCGCAATCTTGATTGTATTTCGCCGCGTTTTCCACCAGATTGAAACAAGCTCTATAAAGCAACACCTGATTCCCCCAAACCGTTTTAAGACCACATTGAAGCTCCGTTTCAACATGCTTATCCTCAAACAGCGGACGGAGTTCCGTTAAAATGGATTCAAACATACCCTGTAGGTTAACGGGAATGATCTCCAAGTTTTCATTTTCATCATAAAGGCTCATCAGATCATCGACTACTGCCATTAGACGTTTTACATTCCGCTCCGTGGTGGCAAGGGTTTCCTCGTATTCGGAAACCGCTGGGTTTTTATCAAGATGAAGCACCTGAATTCCCGCATTGATCGTGGCCAGCGGTGTTTTTAATTCATGGGCAACATTGGCGGAAAAACGTTTTTGCCTTAGAAATGACTTTTCCAGCCGATCCAGCATAATGTTAAAGGAGCAACCCAGTGTCCCGACCTCATCTTTTCTATGATCGTCCGGGATGCGCTGCCGCAAATTGTCCTCACTGATTGCGGAAATTGTCCTGCTCAATTCATAGATCGGGCGAAGCGACCGACCTGCGATAATATAGACCAAAACCATGCCTAAGACAGAAACAACGGCGAGGATCATCATATTCGTCGTGTCGAATTGCTGCCTGGCCACAGTCAGCGCCGGCTTCGTTATGAAGGGATCCGCTGTCGCCGATAAGATGGGATATACTTCCACATTCTGGAGCCCTGTATTTGGCACGGCTGTGAGGGTGCCGCCCAGCGTGATGTTGTTAAACTGCGTGTGGGCGTTATAGGAGGCACCCAGCGTCAGAATAACGGAACACAGCAGTAAAATGGTACCGGAAAGCAATGTAATGCGCATTCTCAGGGATATTTTGTCCATGAGTTTCATTCACCCACCTCCCCAATTTTATACCCTATCCCACGGATATTCTGAATAAGTTCCTGGCTGCAACCCGTTTCAGCGAGCTTTTTTTTCAGGGAATGAATATGGTATTTCAGGGTGTCGGGGAATAAATCGGTGTCACTGTCCCAAACATGATTCAGAAGCTGCTCCGCACGGACGACCTGTCCTTTCTGGAGCATCATATATTCTAAGATAGCATATTCCTTTTTGGTTAAAGATAATTTAATCGAACGGAATGAAACAACCTTTGTTGCCATAGTTAATTTCAGGTCACCGCAGGCAAGCACGTTTTCCTGCTGGATATAGGCGATACGGGTTAAGGTTCGTATTCTTGCCTCCAATTCCAAAAAGTCAAAAGGCTTAGTCAAATAATCGTTAGCACCCATGTCCAGCCCTTGCACTCGGTCGTTAACCGTATTGCGGGCAGATAAAATCAGGATCTTTGCTTTTTTATCTTTTTGCCGAATCCTTCTCAGAACTTCCAAACCGTCAATTTTCGGTATATTTAAATCGAGTATGATCACATCATACTCGTTTATTTTGTAATAATCCAATGCTTCCTCTCCGTCATAGGCTGTATCCACAGCGTAACCGCATTTTTTAAGTCCGCGGGCAACAATCCCGGATAATTCTTCTTCATCTTCTACAAATAATAGTTTCATAAAGCCTCCCCTAGGAAAACAGGCAAGGTGAACAGCCAAATGTTGTTCACCTTGCCGATTTTAAATTATTTTGCCGCTGTAGTATGGTTTTGTCCAGGGGTAAGGGGATGCAAATCCTGCAGATCGAGGGTTTTGACCGTGAAGTTGTCCCCTAGGAAGTCTGAGGCATCGAAAATACCGGAGATGGCCTCAGCTGGCACGGCGGAAGCGTCCGTAAATGACGAACCGGGAGCTGTCGTAGCCATAGTACCGCCTTCGATATACGGGGTGACACCTTCAACGACCGTCAAAGTGCCACCCGGTATGACGTCTATCTTCGAGAAGTCAACGTACCCTGCTGGGGTGAGTGAAATCCCCGTTGGTGCCGCCATTGCAGGTGCTACTCCTCCCAAAGACATTACTGCTACAGCTGCAAGACCTACGATAATCCTTTTTTGTTTTGTTAAAAACATTCTTGTTTTCTCCTTTCAATTGTAACTTTAATTTTGGATCAGGGTTGCAACCTGTAATTAGAGTATAGCAAGCCAATGGTTGAGAAATAGTTAGGAAACTTGAATTATAAATAATTTTTTTAATAAAATTACCGCCGGATTATAAGCAAAAGGATCTGAACCACACGAGTTCAAATCCTTTTCCTCATTGGGCGATGAGTTATAGGGGATAAAAGCTGCCGCCGTTTTTGCTTATTCCGCGGCCTCAGTCAGCACCCATATTTCCATGCCAGTCGTGTCAGGGCTGTGGCTGGCATAACGCTCTGCCGCAAAAGGCCTGACTTGAAGTTTATGCTCGGGAAGCCAGGTTTCAAACAGGTATCTGTGGGCCTTGTACACCGCATCCATAACAAGATGCTCAAAATCCTCCGCTTCAAAAGAGCAGACAATAAATTTCCCTGTGGGCAATTCCCAAGCAGTATAGTCTGTGGCGGGTTTGTTGGTCAGGGCTTCGGCCCCCGCAAAATACCGATAATAGCCTGCTCTTGTTCCCGGATAGGCAACACCGAGTTCATCGCCGTCCGCTTTTAATCCCGGCACGGCAGCTTTGTTTGCGTGAAAAGCATCCCACAATTTTCCGAGCGTGTCCACGCCGGTTTCCCCTCCGCCAGGCATCTGATGAATGGGTTCTTCCACCGTAAGGCCAAGGAAATATTGGGGTGAGAAAAGGGTCCGCCGGGTAATTTCCAGCATGATTCCGTCGGCAACCAAGGGGACGTTCTCATCGACCAGTTTGTAATGCAGCAATAGCTGCGGTTTTACAAAGTTATTCAGACGAACTGGATGGGCGCGGTATTCCTCCGGCGTCATGCCAAACGCATCCCTAAAGGTCCGAGTCAGAGTCTCGTGCGAGGAAAAGCCCAAATCCAAAGCGATATCCAGAATTCTTCTGCTTTTGTCCTGCAAAGCCTCGGCTGCTTTCGCCAGGCGGCGCAGCTTGACATACTCGTTGACAGGCTTTTTAACCAATCGGCTGAAAAGTCTTTGATAATAAAATTGCGATAGTGCGGCAAGCTTAGCCAAATTTTCGATTTTGATTTCCTCGGCAAGATGTTCTTCGATATAGTCCACTGTGATTTGAATTTGTTCCCACGCGTGCATA
>DATMYU010000045.1:0-9728 GCA_035560775.1 Desulfosporosinus sp. | reverse complement strand
GCTATTAGGGGCAGTTTAATGATTTCTGATACTTTTGGAGTATCCCCGGTCAGATCCGAGTCTACCCAAACAGGCACATTTATGCTCATTCCTTGTAGAGATAAGTTCATGTCTACTTGTGCTTTACTGACAGTTTTCTGTTCATTTGTAACATTTTTTGCATCTAATTCTAGTTTAGCATTATTCAGATACAGAGCTGCCATATCTACGTTTTGTTGGTTTGTAGGTCCAAAACCTGAGCCACTCAATTTTAAATTCATTGTTGTATGGGTCTGCATAGACTTCACATTTTGCATCTTCATGCCAGCATCAAAAATAGCCTGCTGATTCTCACTACATCCCGTTAGAGTAAGTAGTAAAGTTAGTACCAACGCAACCCCAATTAACTTTTTTCTCTGCCTCATTAGTTTTCCTCCTCTTCCATAAATCACGAAATATATTCTTCCAGTAAATTTCTCCATGAAATCTCGAATTCCTTCCCTACTGGTGAATTCTTTTTGCGCTAATCCGAGCAAGTCACATGAATCTCCCTATTACTCCCACCAGGGCCTCGAATCCCCCTCTTTGCGCGCACTCGTATTGTTCAAATTTATTCCATTGTTCCCCGCCGTGCCAGTATAAATTTCATCTGGCTCCCACTCAACTAACTCTTCAGAATGTTTCGATTCTGAACATATCAATTTCTGATCCTCCTCCCTGTCCCAAGGCCACTCGACATCTGTACCCTCTTCAAGGTCCCACTTCGCTCTGCTACTCCCCTGATATTCTTCCTCCGGGCCCTCCATCCAATTTGATGTTGACGAATCGAACTTGCGACTAACATAATCATCATTGTTATAGTTCCCATAAGAAGGCATAACGTTCGTTCGGCTCCCTCTTCCTGTCCCTGCTCCCAAAGAAGCTCCCTTCTTTCCTCCCGCTCCGACCGCACCGGCCACCAAACCGATGATCGCCCCTTCAGTGAGGACTTGAATAAATCCCCAACCCTGAATCGGTAAAAATAAAGCAAGTAAAATCGTTCCCAAGGTAACATATCCCGCCCCAGTGACCCCCCCGATTAACCACTGACCACTTTCTTTTCCTGTACGATACCCGCCAACCAGGCAACTTGCTAAAAGTCCAATATCCACCAGACGAGAGACACTTAAGCCCCCTAGACCCACTGCACCCCATATTATTCCTGCAAAAAGGGTCAAGACCGTAACCAGTAAGGCAGTGCTAATTCCCCTTAAAACGGACGAACCCATTCCCAAATCCCCCCTTTTTATTGATTTGCAACTCCATAACGCTTGAAAGCTAAGCTGTTATATCTCCATAACCATAAATACGTCGAACCTGTCCAATACATTCCACCTCATTCCATTATTATCCTTTACCATGTCTCGCCCTCCGAGAATATAGTAAACTGAAACGTATGCAAAGGAGGACTCCTTATGGATTACGCACGATATGTTGTGCAACCAGGGGACACTATTTTTAAAATTGCTAAAGCCTACAACGTAGAAACGGCAGAAATCATTCAACTCAACCATTTAAAACATCCTAATCGTATTTACCCCGGTCAAGTTCTGCTGCTCCCAATCCAGGCTACCCACGAACCCCCTCCTGGGGAGATTGCCAGTGAAATTCCCGAACCAAACTTTACATATGCCATGTGGCTTTACGAGGCTTATGCGGGCAAAGATTCGGAATTAACTGCGATCACAACCTACCTTTATCAGGCAGTAATTCTGGACCGCCCAGAGTTCGATGCCTTGTTAAGGCCCATCGCCTATGAAGAAATGCAGCATCTAGAAAAATTAGCCCTCGCTCTACGCCATCTCGGCGTAGACCCTAGGTACGGTTCACTTCGCAGTGGGCATTGGCTCGATTGGCGATCCAAGTTTGTCAACTATACGAGCGAACTATGTGAACTACTCGATCTCAACATCGAAGACGAAGCCAAAGCCCATCGCGAGTATCTTGAACTCGCCCAGAAAATACCCATTCCGGAAATCCAATGTATTCTGACCGAAATCGCTGCAGATGAAGAACGACATTACCATCTATTCTGTCAAGCTAAGCAGCAATTTTGTGGCGAATTCGCCCCCTGTCCACCACCACCGCCGTGTTCCCCTCCGCCGCTCTACACTCCAATGGATGTTCCCGAAATGCCACCCAATATGCCACCTGAATTACCTGGACCACACGAAGGAGGAAAGGGTTAATAAATTGCCTCTTTTCAGGTGACATTTGTTGCGTTATACTAGAAACTGCGTAATCTACCGTGGCATATCTTTACAGAGGTCGGAAATCAGAGGCCAGAAGCTGTCCTCTGTCAGTAACATCTGTTAAAGCTCAGAAAGGCCGTTGCGTATCCCACGCAACGGCCTTTTCTTATACCTATACAGACCCCCATAACGCTTAAGCAGCACCACTGATGAATGAAACAATGCTTATTCCAAGACAGAAAGTATAAGTTTTAGGCAGCATAATCCGGGTGATATAAGCGCAACTAAGTGGCCGCCAGCGGTCCCTTCTCGCCATCACGGCGCACAAGCCATCCTTGGCGGCGCTCTAACCTCGAACGTCCTGTTCGAGTCTTGGCTACAGGGACACTGACCATCCGTGGTCATCGCCTGCGGCTGACAAAATGACTAATACGTACGAAGACAGTGTCTTCGTGGGCGCCAGCCAAGTTTTCTTTATAGGAAACCTACTTCAGTTGGAATTATAAACTCCATCTGAAGTTTAGTATCTTCAGAAGGAGTTGTAGAATTGAAGCTAAATCGAAGCCGATGGGCTGATTTTTCCTTACTTTTGGTTACCCTCGTTTGGGGTTCCACCTTTGTCATCGTCAAATTGGCAATCAAGGATCTTCCCCCGTTTCCCTTCTTAGCGATTCGTTTCGGTCTCGCATTTATCAGCCTGGTGCCTTTTATCTGGTTTCAAAAAGCGCATATCTCCAAAGGAACCTTACTAAAAGGAGTAGCCTTAGGGGTCATTCTTTTCTCCGGGTATGCTTGGCAAACGGTCGGCCTGCAATACACAACTGCATCCAACGCTGGTTTTATTACCGGGCTCTCCGTCGTCATTGTCCCAGCCTTAGTCACCCTAACAACACGAAAGCTTCCAAATCCAGCGCTGCTACTTGGCATCCTGAGCGCTCTAGTAGGTCTTGCCTTCCTCTCTCTAGGAGATCATTTACAGTTCAACAAGGGTGACCTTATGGTTCTTATCTGCGCTTTCAGTTTTGCATTACATATTTTCTTGGTCGGGCGTTATGCCCCTCAAACGAATGCTACAATCTTAGCCAGTGCTCAAATTCTGACAGTAAGTGTTTTGAGCGGTCTCTTCACGATTATATTGCCTCAATCCACTGTGAACTTTAGCACAAATGCCTGGCTGGCCTTACTTGTCACCGCTATTCCCGCAACCTCACTCGCTTTCTTTGTTCAAACCAAGATGCAACAATTTACCACACCGACCCATACCGCCCTCATCTTTACCATGGAACCTGTTTTTTCTGCCCTCACTGCCTTTTTCTTTGCTGGTGAGATCTTCACAACCAAAGGACTACTTGGCGCTGGGTTGGTCTTAGGAGGCATGCTAATTGCCGAATTTACTGGTTCGGAAAGCGAAACACCGTCAAAATAAAGAGAAGGTAAAAGGCGCCTCCCATAAGAAGAGTAGACGGAAAGATCACTCCTTTTCGACAAAATGAACTATACGGAATCATCGCAGCTGCTAGAGCAAGAAACGCACTCCACAGTGCCAGACCATCAAGCCTCCAAGGCGTAAGAGCAATACCGATCGCAGGAATCACAGAGCTCTGAAACACCATTGCTCCGGTCAAATTCCCCAGAGCTAGTGTATCTTTGCCACGACTGATCCAAAGTACACTGTTAAACTTCTCCGGCAACTCCGTTGCAATCGGCGTAATAATTAAAGAGAGCACGAAAACCGGAATCCCAAGTGACACCGCGATA
The DNA here is from genome assembly GCA_035560775.1 of Desulfosporosinus sp. Lineage (GTDB taxonomy): Bacteria > Bacillota > Desulfitobacteriia > Desulfitobacteriales > Desulfitobacteriaceae > Desulfosporosinus. The sequence goes on along the minus strand of DATMYU010000045.1, from coordinate 5,760 downwards.
GGCTGAATAGCACTAACAAAGACATGTGCCCCATATACAATGGCTATTAAAGCCAAAGTAAGTTGTATTAAAATAGTGCCCATTGTCGGATTATCGCTTCGCCTAGCTACATAGAGCGGAGCTAAATCTTCCTTTATATTACAACCTACACTTGAACACACAGTCTTATACACATAGATCCCATAGACTACTAGAAGCGACAGCGCCGCGCCATTCTTAAATAATTGATTAGGTAAAAAGGATGCCATTATAGCCATACTGTATATTATAAGAAAATATTTCAAGTCACGTTGAACAACTTTTGCATCCACAAGAAGAGGAATATTTTTCCGTCGAAACAAAAGCGCCGCGAGCCCCGTAATAAAAAAAGCAAGTGTCGCCAACATAAATGGTGCCCCAAGAATAGCCCCAATACCAATATCCGAACATTCTGTGCCCACTCCTCCGCCAAAAAAGGCCATAATCGGAACCATGGTCTCTGGCAAAGCCGTCCCGATCGCAGCAAGAATACTCCCAACGGCTCCGGCTCCAAGCTTTAACCTTTGCCCCAACCACTCAATCCCATTAGTAAATGCTTCTGCCCCAATCAAAATAATACTTAAGCTCACCAATAGCAATCCTATATCGCTCAAGCTTTCCTCTCCCCTCTTCCTGCTTATCGCCCTTAAATATTCCTAATGTTCATCACTTACTCTAAATATACGAGAGCAGGATTTTTTTATGACGGAACTTCGAGCTTACAACGCTCACTTGCTTGTTCTCACAGCTCAAACTAAGACTCAAGAGTTTGATAGGGAGAGGCGGAGTCCAGCCAATGCGGCGCCCGTGCCGCACGGCCGAGCGGCGTAACTTCCGCTAGTCATGGACGGAGGAGTGTCCCTGTAGCCAAGGATGGCGAGAAGGGACACTGTACACCGTCCCGCCGTAGGAAAGCGCTCTTGAATCTTGTTTGATTGATGCTCGATCAAGATGCCAAGGGAGATGCCAAGGGGACGTTTTGAGATGCCAAGGGGACGTTTGAGATGCCAAGGGGACGTTTTGTTTGAGATGCCAAGGGGACGTTTTGTTTGCCATCCATTATGATGCCAAGGGGACGTTTGTTTGCCATCCATTAAAGGCTAAAAATAGGGATGTCTCTTACTTCATTCATCTAAAAGCGTAATTGAAATAATCCGCTTAAATATTTGGTAAAATAAAGGAATAGTGCTAACTTTGGAGAAGTCTGAATTGAATTAGTATAACGTATGGCGGAGGTAGGTTGACTATGAGCATTGAAACGAAAATATTAATTCGTCTAAATGATTTGGACGATGAAAGTAAACTTAGAGTATTGCAATTAGCAGACTTAATCCTGGCGGAAAAAGGGTTACCTCCAGCAAGGGATGTGTTGGAAATTGAAGACATCAAGAATGCGGTGATTACACACAGCACTAAATATCCTATTAAGTATATTGGGCTTTTTGGTTCGTACGCTCGCGGCGAGGCCGACGAGGATAGCGATATTGATCTGATGGTTGAATTTGAGGATAAAGTAAGTTTGATGAAAGTTATTGGTCTGAAGGCTAGACTCGAAACGGATTTAAGGAAGAAAGTTGATTTGGTAGAACCCGATAACGTTGATGCAGATGTTGCCACTGCGATATCCAAGGATATGGTGATTATATATGAGAAGCAATAGAGACCAGAAAATACTTATACAGATATCCGAAGAGATAACCGACATTTAGTGTTTTACAGACGGCGTTACTGAAGACAAGTTCATGCTAAACAAGGAAAAACAAAAAGCTGTCTGCTTATCCTTTCAGAATATCGGCGAATACGTGAAAAATATTTCTAAGGAAGTGAAAAGATCTATACCATAATGTTGAATGGGTTGAGATATACGGTTTTAGGAACATCGTAGCCCACGAGTATACAAAAATTAAAATGAGTCAAGTCTGGCAAATGGTTCAAGAAGATTTACCGCACTTGAAAGCAGATGTAGAAAGAATTCTTAGAAATCTTTAGTCTTCATGAAGCAGAAGAAACTATATGATTCGCCATAGGGACGTTTTGTTTGCCATCTCCTCTTGCGTCCATCGCCAAAAAACCCCCTAAAGTAGAATGAGGCTTAACAGCCGTATCTACTTTAGGGGGTTCATTTTACCTATACAGACAATCATGCCGCTTAAGCGGCAGCACTGATGAATGAAATAATGCTTATTCTAGGGCAGAAAGTATTAGTTTCGGGTAGCGTAATTCGGGTGGTATAAGTGCAACTAGGCAGTCGCCTTCGCTGAGGCTGACAGAATGACTAATACGTGCGAAGACAGTGTCTGCAAGAAGGCTAATACGTGCGAAGACAGTGTCTTCGTGGGCGCCAGCCAAGTTTTCTTTATATAATGATTGAGCTACACTAATTTATGTTCTATTTACCATTGAATGAGGTCAACTACTTTTGGTCTGCGTCTCCCTCATTTAACTCTAGTATTTCTTCAATCGCTTCATTTAACTCTTTTTTACCAACGCCTGTTTCCGCCGAGAAAGGGAGAATCAGAGACACATCTGGAATATCTAACGCCTTGGCGATAACATTCAAGTGTTTCTGCCACTGACCACGTGATATCTTATCCACTTTTGTTGCCACAACCATGGTTGGAACCTGCATATTGCGTAACCATTGCTGCATTTCAACATCTTCAATACTCGGTGCATGGCGGATGTCTACGATCTGAATCACCGCACGCAATGGCTCTCGCTTTTGAAGATATGCCTCCATCATAGGGCCCCACTGTGCGTTAATCGTCTTAGCAACTTTAGCATAGCCATAGCCCGGCAAATCTACAAGAAACCAGGCATCGTTCACACCGTAAAAATTAAGAGTTTGTGTTTTCCCTGGTGTATTACCAGTCCGTGCGAGATTGCGTCGTCCTAAAAAACTGTTTATCAACGAAGATTTTCCGACATTTGACCTCCCAGCCATCGCAATCTCTGGCAAACCCCCAACAGGGTACTGTTCGTATTTAACTGCAGAAGCTACATATTCAGCCTTACGAATAACTATCAAGGTATTTGGCCCTCTTTCCATGAATTAATACCAGTTCTGACGAAAGTATCTCTGGGAGATTAAGTGTCTTTGCCCGTTCGTACACAACCGTTGACATATTGCGTCGCTCCTTGCTCAGAGGATCGCGAGAACACGGCGTGAAGCCTTTGCGTCCGTCGTAGCCAAACTAAGTTTAACACACTAATTTGGCACGGCGGACACATGGCAAACAAAACGTCCCCTTGGCTTCACCCTTGGCTTCATTACCTCAAGACTTCCACACTGGTGGGTCTTCCGGCCTGTGATCCGTAACTGGTATTCCTTCCTTGGCATAATCGGAATGCACCGGGTCTACTACATCTCTCTGTACTTCATCTGAGTGGGCTAAGGGCAAGAGAGCGAGTTTCAACACTTCTTCGATCCGGCTAACAAAGTGGAATTCCATGAGTTTGCGCACTTTTTCCGGTACATCTTCAAGATCTTTGCGGTTTTCCTCTGGGAGAAGCACTACTTTAATTCCTGCCCTATGGGCTGCTAATACTTTTTCCTTTAAGCCACCGATGGGCAAAACATTTCCGCGCAAGGTGATTTCACCGGTCATGGCGAGATCTGCACGTACGGCACGCTTAGCCAAGGCGGATGCCATCGCTGTAGCCATCGTGACTCCAGCCGAAGGACCGTCTTTGGGAATAGCACCTTCCGGAACATGAATATGAAGGTCCGTTCTAGTGTAAAAGTCTTCTTCAATTCCCAATTCAAGCGCATAAGCCCGAATAAAGGTCCACGCCGCTTGCGCAGATTCCTTCATAACATCCCCTAATTTGCCGGTTAACGTCAACTGTCCTTTTCCCGGTAATGGGGTTACTTCGATCGTTAGAACTTCCCCACCAACTTCCGTAAAAGCGAGTCCTGTTACCGCCCCGATTTCAGGTGCTTTTGCTGCCACCTGGTGATGATAACGTGGTGCGCCCAGCAAAGAGTCCAAATCGTCGACTGTCAAGGCATGCGGTTCCCATTCCTTTTTAACCCAACGGGTAGCTATTTTCCGGCATACGTTAGCTACCTGCCGTTCGAGATTACGAACTCCCGATTCTCGGGTGTGCCCCTGAACGAGTTTGAGCAGCACTTCATCGTCCAGTGATAAGATATCTTTATTGAGCCCATGCGCTTCCATCTGCTTAGGTATGAGATAGCGCTTGGCAATATTAACCTTTTCATCTTCAGTATACCCGCTGAGAGTAATAACCTCCATCCGATCCAAGAGCGGACGGGGAATAGTGTGCAACGAATTGGCCGTCAGTACAAATAACGTTTGAGATAGGTCAAACGGAACTTCCAAGTAATGATCCGTGAAGGTAAAGTTTTGCTCTGGATCTAAAACCTCTAGGAGAGCTGAGGCCGGATCACCACGAAAATCCGACGTCATCTTATCAATTTCATCAAGAAGAAACACAGAATTACGGCTCCCAGCTGTCCGAATCCCTTGAATAATCCGTCCGGGTAAGGCCCCAATATATGTTCGTCGGTGTCCCCTGATCTCCGCCTCATCACGTAGTCCACCCAAGGACATACGTACGAATTTACGATCCAATGCCCGGGCAATGGATTTAGCTAAAGACGTCTTGCCAACCCCAGGTGGCCCTACTAAGCAAAGAATAGGACTTTTCATTTTAGGCGTAAGTTTGCGGATCGCCAAAAACTCCAGAATCCGCTCTTTAACCTTCTCTAGTCCATAGTGATCCTCATTTAAAATATCTTCAGCCTTTTTCAGATCAATTTTGTCCTTAGATGACTTTGCCCACGGAAGTGCCAGAATCCAGTCCAGATAAGTGCGCACTACGGTTCCTTCTGCTGACATCGGAGCCATTTTCTCTAGGCGCTCAATTTCTTTGAGAGCTTTTTTCTCGACCTCTTTGGGGCACTTTGCCTTAGTGAGTTTTTCCCGTAATTCCTCAGCCTCAGCCACACGCTCATCTTTATCGCCAAGTTCTTTCTGAATCGCTTTCATCTGTTCTCGTAAATAGTATTCTTTCTGCGCTTTATCCATCTGTTTACGAACACGTTGACCGATACGCCGCTCCAATTCCAGGATTTCAATCTCACGCATTATGAGTTCCGTCAAACGTTCCAGACGCAGGTCAATCGCCATGGCTTCCAAGATGGTTTGCTTGTCCGGTACTTTAAGGTTAAGGTGAGAAGCTACGATATCTGCCAATTGGCCTGGTTCCTCCACCGCTAATACTGTCCCCAAGGTTTCTAACGGAACTCGTTTGCCTAGTTTGGCATATTCTTCAAACTGATGCGTCATTCCTCGGATTAAAGCGTCTACTTCCGCAGTAACTGGTTTCTTCTCCTCAGACAATTCCTCGATTCGCACTTTGAAGTACAGTTTTTCTTCAAGAAATTCTAGTATCCGACCTCGCGAAATTCCTTCTACTAAGACACGCATCGTGCCTCCCGGAAGTTTCAAGAGTTGCTTGATCTCAGCTATTGTACCCATTTCGTAAAGATCATCCTGAGTCGGTGAATCAATGTCAGTCTCTTTCTGTGAAGCCAGAAGAATAATCCGATCATTGAGCATGGCTTCCTCAATCGCAGCCATGGAACGTTCTCTACCTACATCCAAATGAATAACCATGTAGGGAAAAACTAAAATCCCCCGTAACGGGAGTAAAGGTAATTCGCGTTCTTTGCTCACTAGTATCCCCCCTAAAAAATTAACTATATAAAAAAGC
>DATMYU010000044.1:0-4693 GCA_035560775.1 Desulfosporosinus sp. | reverse complement strand
CTTCATATCAATTTACTTTGCGGTTAAATTTCAAAAAGAAATGTAAGATTCATTCAAGGGGCCGCCGTCCGTGGCGGCCTCTGAATTTGGGGCGTACGGCTTCGTATAACTCCTGGAGATTTATGAGGTTCCTTAATAGAGAAAAGCTATTGATCAACGTCAATAAGGTAAGCAATTCTCAGTACTATAGCTTTTCCAGTGTTCGGGAACGAAGACAAAAAAGGAGGCGCCTAAAAAACTGAGTGCAGTTCAAAAGGCGCCTCCTTTTCTGTGGGCAAATTGCTTACGTCACTGGCGGATCGTAGAGATCGTTGGTGGTCATGTCTACCTATAATACTTGTTGGAATCGAAATATTACTATTTTGTAACTTTTCTTAATCATTTTGTAAAACACCGGCTTGAGCATCATGATATGGTATAGAACAGGAACTGTGAAGATTAACTAACCTGCAGCCGGAAGAAATATCAATAATTGAAAAAGAAACAAGAGTAAGGGTGACTGGTAATGTGTTTCAAGAATAAGACTGTGATTTTCATTTTAATAATTCTAGTCTCTTTACTAGCTGGACTTTTTGGCTGTGGCCAAACTCAGCAACATATGGCAGGCAGCAGCCTAGACAGTTCTGTTCCCCTCAATAAGGAGGAAAGTTCCTTGACGTTTGTCCGAATGGTTGATGCCAAAATTGGCTGGGCTTGTACCAAGGAATCAATCCTCAGAACGGTTGATGGCGGTGAGAACTGGACGGATGTTAAGCCCCAGGGTCAGGCCGGTCTGAGTGTTAGCTCACTATTTTGCAGGGACGGACAGAATGCGGTGCTTGCTCTCACCCAGGAATCTTCCCCTCAAATCATTGTTTGTCGTACGACTGACGGCGGTACAACCTGGCTGATTTGAGTTGTACTCCTAGCTAAAAATACAATAACTTGGTAAAAAGGTCGCAGATCTGAGTTAGGGGGTGAAAAGGTATGGTTAAATTATTGACTCGTTTAATAATAGTCAGTTTATGTTTAGTAACGGCTTTAACAGGGTGTGAGTCAGTACAAATGGCTCAAAAATCAAATGACAATGGCAATCCTTCTACTAATTCAAACCAATCTCCAAACACAACCGCTATTCTTAGTTCGATGAACCTAAATACGCAAGTATTCAAAAATCAAGGTGACTTGGCATTTGTTTGGCAAGGGTTACTATACATTCTCGATGCTAAAACCGGTGAAGTAAAGCAATTAACAAATTCAGGCTATGCACAACATCCGGCCTGGTCACATGATGGCGAATGGATTGCGTATATTTCCACTAACAGTCCCACTAATAATAGTGGCCAAATTTGGATTGTTCGGCGGGACGGACAGAATGCTCATCAAGTTGAAGGACAAAGCTTTTCTTGGTCACCTACCTCTGATGTTTTAGCGGCAAGTGATACAGATGGTTTGTGGCTGGTGCCAGTAGAAGGAGAAGCAAAACTTGAGATTAAGGGTTCAGTTTCATACCCTAGTTGGTCGCCGGATGGTAAATCTATTGCCTACAGCGTTACGCTTCCTTTTGATAAGAATAACCCGGAAAAACGTAACGATGCTCTTTATACACTAACCTTGAGTAGTGGTAATACGGTTATGCAAACCACTGCTTCTAATGCCGGAATTCAGATTGCTCGTTGGTGGCCAAACGGTGATGGATTATTATATTGGTCAGATCCACTTCATTCAGCCTCGTTGGCTGCTGACGGGTTGGGCCTGATGAGTCTCCGACTAGGTGATAAAGAGGCTAAACTCCTAACCACTGGCTTGACATATCGAAGCTGGCTATCTGTTTCGCCACAAGGTCAATTGTTGGCGGTAACAGGCGGTGGTCGTATAGTCTGGGCACAGAAAACTCTATCAATTATTAATGTTGAAGCGGGGACGACCAGGGAGCTTCCGAATCCAGAGGGAGATGTAGCTATTGATCCTTCCTTATCTAAAGACGGAAAAAATATTGCCTTTGTTTCTGCAAAAAACTTAGGGAATAGTGTATGGGGCTTCAGCAAACCCGAAGAACTTGCGAACTGGATAGCTTCGCGAACTTTGTGGATTGAAAACGTCGATGGTTCTGGAGCACACCCCTTAAAAGTTGTTGGCACAGGTGTGTACCAGCCCGTATGGTCTAAAGATGGAACCCGAATAATGTATGTTCGAGACAATTCCTTATGGATAATTGGGGCAAACGGTGAGAATCCGGAAAAGATTTTAGGCCCCTTCCCGGGTTGGGAAAAAGACCAGTTCGGTTTTTATGGCGATATTTGCCACGATGACTTCGCTTGGTTTCAGCCTTAAGATAAGGAGGGATGTGGTAACTAACTTAAAGAATCTTCAAACGGTATTACGCATGAGGCAATAGAAGCTATTCATAAGGTTTCAATAATATATAATGAACCGAATCCTCAGATAATTACAGCTAAACGAACGGAAGTGGAAGGAACTAAGGAGCTTATGTATGTCGTTTTTATAAGAGGAAGGTTTCGCAAAGGAGACCAAAACGCCTCAAATCTAGAGTTTTCAGTTCTCGCCAACGGAAAAAGTGTATGGGCGTTGAGAGCTTTTAACGATGATAACAATCGGTTTTATCATGTTATATAAAGGAAAAGAGGTCTTCCTATCGCCATGAGCAAATTGAATAACTGGAAATTAGTCATTCCAATTATTATTTTTACAGTTTTGCTAGTAATTAGCGCTTCTGATTGTTCAAGCAATCCAAGCCTTAATTCATCTTTCAAAATTGCCGCGCCATTTAAACTGATTTCTGGAAAGTTGTTGTTAGAAACCAGCAATTTCCCTGTTTATTTACCATCTTACCTTCCTCCCCCTTATCAGGAAAATAAGTGGCATCTTAATCTCGAAACCAGCAAGAATAAATTTACGATAGAAATCGACCAGTGGACTCCAGATCAAAGAACCGGTACTGGTAGATATGCAGGAACACTTTCCGGTAACATTGAGAACCCTCTAGGACCACCAATAGTAGAGCAGTTTATCAATGAAAATAAAGAAGTAAAAACGATCACTCTTCCTAATGGAATTGAAGGCAAGGAATATATTATGGACCTTGATGCTTTTAGGACAATCTCATGGAAAATTGGCTATTGGAGTTACTTTGTTGCGGCTCGACCGGGCCAACAAGAGGGTAGCACTAGAAATTATGCCTCCGAGATCATCAAAACCATTGGAGTAGACGGCCTGGCTCTTTCGGATTTCCCTGGGAAACTATATTTCCTTTATATTGGTGCCAACCACCCTACCGCAGAAATATACTGGAAGGTTAATGATTCTGTCTGGTATCAGTTAATCTGGCGGGATGACCCGAGTAATGCCATCAAGATCCTGCGGAGCATGAATTATTTAGGTGTTGGACAAGCAAAAAATAGAATTAAAGCCGACTCTGATAGCTGGCCTCTGAACCGTGCTTGATATATATAGCTGTTCGTTGGTAGTCTTCGGTGACGAGTTATCGTGAGCGTGGGTACGTTCGTCAAAAATACAATAAATTTTTTACTACTCAGGGCCATCGAGAATACGAGACGTTCTACGAATTTCTTATTCCCATTTATTTTCGTTGACTAGGATTGCCTATTGAAGCTTTGATTTTTAGGATATACTAACTTCTCCAAACCGCTCTAGCGGGTTACCAAGAAGGGATTCTAAGTGACTTGTGGTGTGATGTGAAACAGTCTATGCAGGGATTTAGAGTTCGTAAGGGTGAGAACAATTGAAAATAAGTACGAGATGAGACTACGTATTAGCATTGTGCATATAGCCCCGCCTGCAGACAACCGCATCCAATAGTTGGGTATAAGTAATGTTTTACGGCGATTGACAACACGAAGTTGCCGCAACAAAATTCGGCAACTTCGCTCTGTTTATCCTTGCGCTGTGGGGCGGACAACAACTTCGCTGACATCAACCTCATTCGGTTGCTCAATCGCGAACGCTATAGCGCTAGCGATAGAATATGGAGATAATCCGATGTTCTGATAAGCTTCGAGTTTTGCTTTCATCTCCTGATCCTTTATCGCTTCCAGGACATCGGTTCGTGTGGATCCGGGTGTTCGTGTGAATCCGGGTGAAATGATCGTTACGCGCAGCTTATCGCCGGCCTCTTGACGCAAGCCCTCAGAAATCGCACGAACGGCAAGCTTTGTGGCTGCATAAACCGACATATTAGGTAGAATGCGATAGGCTGCTGTGGAAGCAATATTAATAAAATGTCCGGAGCCTTGACCCCGAAAGATTGGTAGTGCGGCCGCTATCCCGTATAGTACTCCTTTAATGTTGATGTCGATCATGGCTTCCCACTCCTCGACTCGCAAATCGTCAAGGGGAGAAATTGGCATGATACCGGCATTGTTGACAAGAACATCAAGCTTACCAAATTTCTCGCGTGCCAATTGTACAAGGCCGGATAGGTCCTCGGACCGTCTCACGTCAGCAGCTGCATAAGCTGCCTTACCGCCAGTCTTAACGATGCGGTTAGCCAAAGCTTCAAGCCGATCCAATCGGCGCGCGCCAAGTACGACTTGTGCTCCTCTCTCGGCAAGCAGCATGGCCGTTGCTTCACCGATCCCACTGCTTGCGCCTGTGATGACAATTACTTTACCTTTCATTCCTGACACACTCACCCCTTCTTTCTTCCATACATTTATCCCACATGTTATATTAT
>DATMYU010000043.1:0-5696 GCA_035560775.1 Desulfosporosinus sp. | reverse complement strand
ATCTAAAAAGGAGGGGAGCAATTCATTATTGCTTAGGTAATAAAAATACCTTGCAACCAAACCGGAAAGTAATCACTTATTGTAGAGCTTTTTCTCACAAGCAGAAGGATGATCTCATAAAGAACCGCTAACTTTGTTGGGCGGTATCAGTGCGGTATGATAAGGCAAAGTAGGAAAGGAACGATGGAATTGGTAAGGAAGATGCGACATTTAAACATTTTGGTTGTTTTTATGCTCCTTCTACAATTAGCCGTTTATCCAGCAAATGCCCTTGGGGATGTAAAAAAGGCCACTATTACGGTCGAGCAGGCAGAGCAGATTGTCAAGGATAGCTTTAGTATTCCTGAGAAATATACTCAAATGTCTACAGGCTATAACGAATATAACAACCGTAGCTCCTATTCTCTAAATTGGAATGCCGTAGAAGCACCGGGTGGGAGTTTCAATGCCGAGGTTGATGCAACTACCGGAGATATCTTAAACGTCAACCAATGGGAGCAACCCCGCGCGTTGGCCTTTAAGCTTCCTGTTCTATCCGCTCTGGAAGCAGAGAAAATAGCCACTGGGCTGGTCTCGAAATTAGCCAGTAAGCACCAAGCGGAAATGCAACTGGTGAAAGATGAACAACAAGTGTCTATATTGAACTACATGGGACCCTTTACGTACAATTTCCACTGGGTCCGTGTCGTAGGCGGTATTCAGTTTCCCGAAAATGGAGTGAATGTGAGCATTAGTGGTGACGGGCAAGTTAGAAACTACAACTATAATTGGACGAATGATCTTGTTTTTCCTGAGGCGTCCAACGCTATTACACCCGAAAAGGCCAAGCAGGTATTCACAGATACTCCGATACTCGAATTACAATACTTTTTGCCACAGATGATGGATCCCCAAATGCCCCAACCCCAACGTGTCCTTCTGGTGTATCAATTGGCAAATAAATATCCTGGGGGAGCCATTGATGCGTTGACTGGAAACCCGGTTACCATTGATCCTCCTCAGGTAGGTATCCACAAATCTATGAACGTCGTAAGTAGTATTTCCGTTGCGACATCGGTAGAGGCTACGTCTTCTGTGATCAAAGCAACTGATCAGGGCACTTCGGATAGTAAAGAACAAATTAGTCAGGCCGACGCTGCGGCAGTGGTCAAGAAAATGGTTAAAATTCCGAGTGGTCTCGTTCTCCGAAACTTTAGCTTGAGTCAGGATTGGCAAAATCCTAATGAAAAAGTCTGGAATTTAGATTACAATAGCGAGCCTTACAATAGTGGAGAACAAGGTTTCCTTAACGCTCGTGTGAATGCCAAGACTGGAGAATTAGTAGGTTTTAATATGTCAAAAGCAGTAAAATCAACTAATAAGGCCAATCACCTTACTCGTGATGGCGCGCGAAAGTTGGCAGAAGAATTTCTCGAGCGCGTACAGCCTGAGAAATTCAAGCTTGTTAAAGATGAATCTGGAATTGCCGATGGAGGTAATACACCTGACAATACTCAGTTTTTTAACTATGTAAGGGTCGTCAATGGCATTCCCGTTGCACGCAATGGAATGAACATAACCGTGGATACGGTTGGCAAACAGGTGATAAGCTATGATCTAACTTGGAATAACGTGGAATTTCCAAGCCCCTCTGATGTGCTTCCTATGAGTGAGGCCACAGAACAGTTCTTAAAAGAACGTCCGCTGGCGTTGAATTACTCCCTAATTTTCCCGCAAAATGGGAAACAAGAAGTTCGCTTAGTCTATCAACCGGATACCAACTCCAGGATGTACACTCCTGGAATGATCGATGCTAAAACCGGTAATTTCATGGATTGGTATGGAAAATCGCAGTCCGAATGGTCTATGCCCCATACCTATACGGATATTCAGGGTAATTACGCGGAAAAGGAAATAGGTATAATGGGCCTGACGGGGGCCTTTGGAGAATACGGAGAGACCTTTCGACCAGATGAGAAAATCACCGCTGGTTCGCTTTTACGGGCGATGCTTACGGCAGAAGGAATGAACCGAGATCGTGTTTTGAGCGATGAAGATGTGTTGAAAATTGCCAAAGATCGTACTTGGATTCATGATGATTTGGAACTAGGGTCTGAATTGAACCGAGAGGATCTATCTAAAATTATGATTCGCCTCATTAGTATGGAACCGTCGGCCCAGGTTAAAGGCATTTACGTTGTTCCGTTTACTGATGCTAATACGATTCCAGCTGATTCGCTGGGCTATATTGCTCTCAGCTGGGGACTGGGTATTCTGAGAATCGAGGGGAATGCCGTGCAGCCCAAGCAAAGCGTAACAAGAGCAGAAGCCGCTTATGCTTTAGTCCATGCCTATGCTTTGCAGCCACTGAATGCTAACGTGAAAAGATACTACTAACTAAAGGATACTAACTAAACTAGAGAATCTGGAAAAGAAGTAGGGAATTCGGCTATATGGCTAGACTCCCTACTTCTTCTATGCTCTTAATAAGTTATAATAATTCAACACATGGTAATTCAATATATGGCGTAGCCTTTGTGGTATTAATTGTGCTATTTATTCTTCCAAAGGGGTACGAGGCAACTTGCCCCTACACATTCACGGTCGCTGGGCACTTGCGTTAGCAGTAAACCAAGATTATTATAGGAGAGGGGATTTGCACCCTGAACTCAAAACATTGGTTTAACCGGATGAGACGAGTTTGCTGGAATTTAGGGGGGAGAAACTGTGAAAAAACAACGTGTGATCGGCATTTTCGACTCTGGGGTTGGTGGACTCACCGTAATGAAAGAGATTCTGGAGCAACTGCTGGATGTTCGAATCGTTTATTTTGGCGATACGGCTCGGGTTCCGTATGGAAACCGTTCCCGCGAACAGCTTATACGTTTCGGGGAAGAGATAGTCACGTTTCTGATCGGACAAGGGGCAGAGGTGATCGTCGTAGCGTGTAATACCAGCTCGGCGATGGCGCTTCCTGTTCTACGGGAACGTTTTGATATTCCGATGATCGGCATGGTCGAACCGGGGGCCCGTTTAGCCGTTGAAAAAACAATAGCGGGTAGAATTGCGTTGATTGCCACAGAAACCACTGTACGCAGTAAAGCCTATTCGTCCGGCGTGAGTCGAGCGTTGGCCAAGGGGATCGTACCTAATTTTTCAGTGATTAGGGAGGCTTGGCAGCAAGGAGAACAGGCTATTGCCTTAGTCAAAGCTCAGGGTTGTCCGCTCTTTGTTCCGTTGATCGAGGCTGGGCTAGCCAATTCCGCAGAGGCACGAGGAATTGCCAAAACCTATCTTGCTCCAATCCAGGCGGCCGGTGTGGATACCCTTATTTTGGGATGTACGCATTATCCGTTTCTGGAACCGGTTATTAGGGAGATATTAGGAGAAGATGTGATGATCGTGGATCCGGCTTTGGCGGTAGTGAAAGAGCTCGAGAAACTGCTTCGGCAGATGAATGAGCGAGAACGATCGGGACCGATCGGTTTAGCTTGCGGTGCGGTTCTAGGAACCAATCATTGGCGAACCCGTTATTATGTGAGTGGGGATCCGGGGCTATTTCGACAAGTCGGAAATACGCTTCTCCAAGAGCCGATTGATCTTGTGGAGCAAGTGATATTGGGCGAGTGAATCTTGGGGACGAGCAAGGAGTAGACAGCGATTATGGGTAAAATCGGGTTAACAACGACGGTACCAATTGAAGTAATTTTTGCAGCGGGTGATACACCGATTGATTTGAACAATATTTTTATTACTAGCACGGAAGCGATGCGACGAGTGGAAGAGGCGGAGCTCGCTGGCTTTCCACGGAATGTATGCGGCTGGATTAAGGGCTTGTATTCGACGGCCTTACATAGTCCGGAGATTAAGCGCATTGTTGCTGTGACACAAGGAGACTGTAGTAATACTCATGCTTTGATGGAGACCTGGGAGGTGGAAGGGATCGGGATTATTCCCTTTGCTTTCCCCTATGATCGAGATCCCGATATGCTTCGTCTCCAGATAGACAAACTGATCGAAGCGTTGGGCGCAACTTGGGAGGGCGTGAACCAGCAAAAGATTCGCCTTGATCAGGTTCGTGCTTTAGCCTGGGAAATTGATCGATTGACCTGGCAAGAAAACCGTGTGAGCGGGTTTGAAAACCATCTCTATTTGGTCTCTTGTTCGGATTTCAACGGCGACCCTGAGGGTTTTGCCCGTGAGATGGAGAACTTTATTCAAACTGCGCGAGAGCGGGAACCTTTATCAGAAAGGCTGCGTTCCGGAGCAAGGGGAAAAAAGCGGGAGATACGCCTTGGCTTTATTGGTGTTCCACCGATTTTTCCCGAACTGTACGATTTTCTGGAAGAACAGGGGGCCCGTGTCGTTTTTAATGAAGTGCAGCGGCAGTTTACAATGCCTTTTGCAACGGATGATGTGGTCGAGCAGTACCGCTTATATACGTATCCCTATAAAGTATTTCAACGGATTGAGGATATTGCTCGGGAGGCGGAGCGCCGCCAACTGGACGGGATCATTCACTATACGCAAAGTTTTTGTTATCGTCAGATTGAGGACCTGATTATCCGGAAGAAACTGGATTATCCGATTCTAACCTTGGAAGGAGAGAATCCAACGGGGCTGGATGCGCGGAGTAAGATGAGAGTAGAGTCTTTTTTATCTATGCTTGGCTAACTTGCATTACGATTTTTGGGCAAAAGCTACCTAGGAAAATTATAAATCTATTTATGGTGGCGCAATAATGGGTATCTGATTTTAACTATTAGTGAAAGAGGGCGGAACATGTCTGGACAACAAACCGTTTGTGGAATTGATTTGGGGAGCCGGAGCGTGAAGATCGCCCTCATGAAATCACGGATAGAGGGGGACGGTTTTGAGATTCTGCGCTTGGAAAGCTTGGATACGATCCGTTTTTACCGGGAGTATGGTCGAAAACACGGAAGTAAGCTGGTCGTTGACTTTAAGGCATTAGGATTGCCTGAGGTGGATCGCTTAGTTTCTACCGGTTACGGGCGAAATACCTTGGAGCTTGCTGGTGGTGAGGCGATTCCGGAGCTCAGGGCCCATGTTTTGGGCGCGATTTATCAGACGGGGCTTCAGGATTTTACATTGGTCGATCTGGGTGGACAAGACAGCAAAATCATCCAGGTCCGAAAAGGTAAAATGATCGATTTTATGACGAATGATAAGTGTGCAGCTTCTTCTGGACGCTACTTAGAAAATATGGCGAGCATTCTGGATGTGTCACTTGAGGAGCTCGGACAATATTCTGATGCTCCGGTGGAGCTGAACTCGACGTGTGCGGTGTTTGGCGAAAGCGAGTTGATCGGTAAGATAGTGGAAGGTTTCCCCTTAGCTGAGCTTGCCGCTGGGGTTAACTCGACAATTGTCAAGCGTATTTTGCCGCTCCTGCGTTCATTCACTGGGGAGGTTTTGGTCTTTACCGGGGGCGTTGCACATAACCATGCAGTAGGTAAGCTTTTGGAGGCAGGGTCAGGCAGGCGGATTGTTATACCTCTGGAGCCCCAGTTTAATGGAGCGATTGGGTGTTGTTGTGTCACACAAGCCCCATCCTAGGAGGTTACAGTTTGAGTAGTATGTTGAAAATCATAACCAGCATTATGAACTTTTTCCACGACAATTTAGTCCGATTGACACGTACTTTGGGTCTGCATTACAATGATAAACAGCTCCATTTTCTGGTCATTGGACTTTTA
>DATMYU010000042.1:0-10001 GCA_035560775.1 Desulfosporosinus sp. | reverse complement strand
AGGTTTAGGAAAGTTCTCAAGATTGTATGAAGATTAGACATATAAATAATACCCTCGTTTAAGCTATCTTAAACGAGGGTATTATTTTCGACTCCAATCAGCGTTGCAATCAGCGTTGAGGTCGCCTGTCCTGACGTCCTTGCGACAACACCTGGCAAGGGGACGTTTTGTTTGCCATCTTGCTTCGCATGGCAAACAAAACGTCCCCTTGGCTTCAAAACGTCCCCTTGGCTTCAACAAAACGTCCCCTGGGCTTCAACAAAACGTCCCCTTGGCTTCCCCAACAAAACGTCCCCTTGGCTTCCCCGGACCTGACCCTACTTCGCTATCTTCTCCCAGTCTAGAGAAGGGTCGCGATCACACGCTCCGACGATCTCTACGTGATGCGCAGCCAAACTCGGCTTAAATCCTCTTCGCAAAGCAGAGCGGGAAACCAGCCCGTTTGCATCAGGGATTAAAGCCCTAGTTTAGCATGACGGACGCACGCTCGAGGACGTGTCTTGCGGATCCTCTTTACGTAGAACTAGAAGGATAATCAAATAGATTAATCGTACTTGGAGAAGCGCTAGGGAGCGTTCCTTTACTAGTTTTATCCGGTACGTTTAATCCTGAACCTGTATTTCCTGTTCCTGTGTCCGTTCCTGTTCCTTCGGGAATAATTGGGTTACCGGAGGCCGCTCCTTTAACCAAACTTGCTTTATTTACTAAATGTGTCGCGTCGAGCGTCCCATACTTGGTAATTGCTTTTCCCTCGACACGAATATCGACTTCCTTAATCGTCGAGAACTGGGTCAACGTGTTGACCAGACTGTATAGGACGACCTCAGGAGAAACCTTAGCATTCGATTGAAGGAATTCTTTGCTTAAATCCACGGTGGCAATGTAATCTTTGATATTGATATCGAGTAACATTGTGCCAGCAGGAACTGTGGCCTGCACCGTCGCTCCTTTAACAGCGGGGCCTTTGATCCACTGATTCACCGTCTCTTTAGCCAGACTTACCGTCTTGGGCAACGTACGCTCTTCCCTGACCAAATATTTACCCGTGGAATCCGCGAAATAAAGGGCAATCACCTTCCCTTCTATAGGGGTTATCGAGGAGTTTGACGTTGCAGGAAGGGTAGCTATCTTATCTCCACCTTCACCGATCAAATCCCCTATTGAAGTCGCAGTTCCATCTTTGTTCAATAAGGTCTCCAGTGTCCCACAGCCCGAAAGAAGTACCAAGCTGAAAACAACAACCCCAATCACTAAAACCTTAAGTACCCGCACTTTCATATTTTTTGCTACCTCCTTTATCCTCACTCTAAACTTATGCTTTGTCCTGGAAAATAGTACAGGTTCCAATTTAACTGCTATACATTTTAAGACTAAAGAAAACTTGGCTGGCGCCCACGAAGACACTGTCTTCGCACGTATTAGCCTTCTTGCAGACACTGTCTTCGCACGTATTAGTCATTCTGTCAGCCGCAGGCGCTGGCCAAGGATGGCCGAGTGTCCCTGTAGCCAAGACTCGAACAGGACGTTCGAGGTTAGAGCGCCGCCAAGGATGGCTTGTGCGCCGTGATGGCGAGAAGGGACCGCCGGCGGCCGCCTAGTTGCGCTTATAGCACCTGAATTATGCCGCCCAAAACTTGTACTTTCTGCCCTGGAATAAGCATTATTTCATTCATCAGTGCTGCCGCTTAAGCGGCATGGGAGTCTGTATAGGTACAAAAAATAGACGGCCCCTCAATTAAGTGAAGGCACCGTCTGTTCAAATTCGGGATATTTTAGTTTTATTTGTATAAAGCACATTGTTGACCCATACATATGGGTATCAAAAGTTATAGAAAGGAGTTCCCATGCACAATTTAATCCAAATTCTATGGATTAGTATGATTGCAGGCCTGGCCACGACCATTGGTAGCCTACTTGTTCTCTTATTTGGCAAACCACAAGAACGCGTCCTAGCCTCCCTCTTAGCAGGAGCCGGCGGTGTTATGCTGGCAGTCGTAACCGTCGATTTGCTCCCGAGTGCTTGGCAGATTGGACCGCCTCTTCAAGTGGGTATTGGATTCGTTCTGGGCCTTCTCTTCATGTTCTTCGCGGCAAAACGTCTCAATGTCCCCAATAATACGCTCCCCCTATCACGTCGCCAGCGCCTCAAAAGGACCGGACTCCTCATCGCGACAGGGATTGCCTTACATGATATCCCGGAAGGGATGGCCATCGCTGTCAGCCAAGAAGCCGCCCCCGGCCTCGGTCTTCTGATTGCCTTTGCCATTACATTACACAATCTCCCTGAAGGGATGGCGACAACGGCACCGTTAAAAATGGCTCAGATCCGCTGGTGGAAAATCCTTCTGCTCAACATCGGGATCGCCTTTTTCACCCCGCTTGGAGCGCTGTTGGGTCTCTTTGCCCTGGAAAGCATCCAGAATTCCTTGGCCTTTTTTCTTGCCCTGGCTGCAGGTGCGATGTCGTTTCTCGTCTTCGCTGAGCTCATACCGCTCTCCCGTGAACGGCACCCACATTACGCTCTACTTGGTGGAACCATCGGCTTTATCTTTTTTACGATAATCAGTATGCTTAGTCCCTTATAATGCAAGAGGAGACGGCTCTTGCTTGTATAAATTAATGCAAGCAAGAACTGTCCCCTCTTCCTCTCTAGACAAGACGGTGCACATGAAATGTGCCGTCCCCCCAACCTTCCGTTCTTCGACCCAAGTCCCAGGACGCAGTGTCACACAGCGCGACGTCTTTACGTAAGCAGAATAGCAAACTTCCGTTCAAGCTCCCGACCCCAGATACGGGGCAGCGAACAGTGTCCCTTCTCGCCATCCTTGGCTACAGGGACACTCTTGCCATCCATGGCCAGCGGATGTGAGCTGCCGCCCATGTGCCAAGGTCCCCTCCCGCCATCCTTGGCTCCGGTGACACTAGACCATCCATGGTCGTCGGACGGCGGGCGCATTGGGCACGATAGTCTCCAGTGGAGATTATCGCCGTAGGCGTGTTCTATAAAAGAATACTCTCGCCGTAGGATGAACCCCGCTCCCCAAAGAAGGAGCTTGAACGGTTAGTTTGCTCTGCGTCGTATGACCGAGCGCTGTGTCACACAAGTCAAGCCTACTTTAGTACCTGAGCAGCGTAATCCCCCATCGCTTCGTACCCTTTGACATTCGGATACCTCCCATCTGTGGATAATTCGCTTAAGTATTTACCCTCTGCATCAAACAATACGGTTGAAAAGTCTAGGATCAAGATCGATTCCTTCTGAGCATAACTCAACTCCCAAGTCCGAGTATCTTTGACGTTCTGTTGGGCACCAGGATACCCAATTGGCAGGGCCAACACCGGGATAATGTGATTAGATTTTGCCTTCTCCACCATTGCTTGAATATTAGTTTGAACCTCTTTAAGAGGCACTCCATTAATGGCATCTCCAATTCCTGCAAAAATAATGACCCGACCCGGTTTTTCGGCCACCACATCTACATCAAAGCGAGCAAGAAGGTCTTTAGCGGTCTGCATTTTTTTCCCCTTATTGACTACTGTTACCTTGAGAACTTCCTCT
Organism: Desulfosporosinus sp.; assembly: GCA_035560775.1. GTDB lineage: Bacteria > Bacillota > Desulfitobacteriia > Desulfitobacteriales > Desulfitobacteriaceae > Desulfosporosinus. The sequence continues at coordinate 6,442 of DATMYU010000042.1, read as the reverse complement.
GTGCGCTGCGGCCAGGAATCTGTCACTTCAAAGGGATACCCTAAAGTAAATGAATCTCCCAAAGCGACTATCTTAGGATTTTCAAGCGTTTTTCCAGAATTAGTTGTTTCGTTGGCATTTGCCTCTGTTCCCGAAGGCGATTTTACGCTTTGGCCCCATAATCCCATAAAACCAGCGATCATCACGATAAGGGCGAGACCGGTAGCCACTTGAATTAAGCGTATTTCTAATCGATACGTACGCAACAAAACTACCTCCTTTCTCCAAAAACATTCTACACTATTCGCGATTTTCCTTCTACACCTCGAAAGTTAACCCTAATTCTCATTTGACTTAATGATCCCATCATACACCAGTATGCCTTTCAAAGCATAATTTGTATAAGGAAAAAGGAGGTGCCCTATGAGTTACATCGACAAGGCCCGCGAATTGGGGGAGGCCCTTGCTCAGACTCCCGAAATTCAGGAATTAAAGGCTGCAGAAGCTTCCATTCTGGCCGACCCAGAAAGCAAAGAAGCCTATAGCAAGTACCAGGAAAAAGAGCGTGGGCTTGTAACAACCCAAATGATCAGCAAGATCGTTCCGGAAAAGGACTCCATAGCGCTTATAGATCTAAAAATTCGTCTTATGAATAAATATCCTCTGATTAAAGCCTACTTTCTTCAGCAGCAAAAATACGAAAAACTCATGGCCATGGTTAACCTAACTCTTACCACCTCAATGCATGGCATACCCTCGGCAAATGACCTTCCCATCCCGGAGGAATTAAAAGGCATGGCTCAGCAAATACTTGACAAAATAGGCGGCGGAAACATGGAGAAGATGCAAATCGATCCTGAAATGTTAAAGGGAATAAAACTCCCGCCCGGCTTCAAGTCGTAAAAAGGAAGTGTTATTGATCAGTGCGACCCGACGGTTATCACGGGCCCCAGTTCATTAACGATATTACGCATCCTGTGACCTTCATCGCCTTCCTTATCGTCCTCCTCTTAGGGGGATGGGTAGCTATTTACACCTGGTTCTAATGCTGGTAAAGAAAGGAGGAACGCTGTGATCAACCGATATGACTGTGCCCCCCCGTTGCCGGCGGCTCCTTTCTCTTTTTCCATCTTAGTAACCAGCCCCATTCGGCGCAATTTGGCGTTTTGCCCAGTCAGTGCACTCATCTTACCTTTAGCTACTATGGAAATTTACTTTGCCTCAATGATTGTCGCTGGCTTGGATGTGCTCATGGCATTTCTCTTCAAACGAGCCTTGGCCCATCCTCCAGATCTGTCTCGTCGAACATCTGATCTTTATCCCGTGACCCTGACCTTAACACAACTAGCCCAGCTTATGCAATCAACCATCAATGGGCAAGTCCCCATGTCACCACCCGTTCAACCTGCTCCGGGACAAGGATCTGGCCCAGTCGGGCCAGATCAACCTCTTTTCCCCGATAATCTCAGTGTTTCCTTGACCGTTACCGCTCCTTTTGCGCCCTTTGACGGTAGCCCAGATACTTCGTTTAGCGTCCCTTTATTTGAAATCCCGGGAGCACCCGGCAATCTAATTATCGCACTCGGTTCAATGATTGCTCAGTTCTTTGTCGAACGGGCTGGAGTAGGAACTCCAGATGGAGATGGAAACGGGAATGGAGGAGTCGCATATGCCCCTGCTAACTCGACGCTGTAATCCCGCGTTTCCTGAGGTTTTCCCGCCAGGATACCCCCCCCATCCTCCGCAGGACTGTTTGGATCCTAAGGCTCCGGAGACTTACGATTATGGATTTCGTCGCCTCGTACCCCTTCTGCATTCCCCGCCCGTTGGAGCAGGCATTATAGCGATAACTTTTTTCTTCTTCATTGTATTTTTCTCTAATGTCCTCTTAGACCAAGTATCATCGACAACACTTGGCATTACCGTCACCTTGGGCACGTTTGGGGTACTAGCGTTGCTTATACTCATCTTATTTATTGTCTAGATTTGTGGGCCGCAACTTAAGTTAGCCCTGAATAAACTTAACTTAACACATAAAACCCTAAACCGTTCTATACGGTTCAGGGTTTTTTACGTTCCGAAAACTAATTAGGACCCGGTGGAGACATAGGATTACCCATTGGTGAATCTACCAGAGGAGGCGGGGACGAAATCGGAGGAGAAACGATAGATCCGGGGGCAGGGTCAACGCCCATCTGATTCAGAGATTGAAGAAGTTCTGGACTGATTGGGGCAGGTTCCGGGCTTATCGCCGGTTTTTTTCTACCACTGATCAATCCCGAGATCTTTCCCCAAATTGAAGTTGCGGTCGTCTTCATCGGATTGAGAAAGGTCATCATTCCCATTGGATCTTTAACTTTTAAAATAATCGGGCCATTCGGTGCCTGCCCAAGCTGAGTGGGATTTTCCACAGAAACCACAACACGGCTGTAATGATGAAGCGGAACCTGGCTTTGGAAATGCGCCCGATAAACCCCGTTCCCCACTGGCCGTAAAACGCCAGCCAAAAATCCGCTCTTCCCTTTGTCATCCACTAAATACGCAGCATACATCCCCGTTTGTCCTTGCCCAATGAAGGCTTGTGGTGGCGGAAGATTAACAATCAGAAGAAAGCTGTTATCTGACGAGATCGTAGCAACACCGTTGCCGTTAATGCCCTCTTGTGCAGCTTGCAAAATAAGTTGCCGCGATTGTACTTGAGTATACTGACTATATCCTTGAACTTGGGCGTACCCTTGACGTTGCCCATACCCACCTTGATTATACCCTTGTCCTTGAAGATATCCCTGCCCCTGAGGATATCCCTGCCCTTGAGGATATCCTCCTTGATTGCTTTGCGGGGGCAAAGCCTGCCAGGGTATCCCTGGAAGAGGTGCTTGCTTCACTCCAATAAAGCCCCCTCTCGAATTTCGGATTTGTCCATCTTTTTGGAAAATCCCACTTGCTTTAAGTCCCGAGCCTAACGTATCGCGAATCGTACCCGGAGAGTATCCCGGACCTAATTGACCATTAGGTAGTTGCATAGGGAACCCCTGCTGTCCGATGGGCTCATAAGGATCATTCGGCTTATTTCTAGCGAACTTCACCTTGCTTCCCCCCTCTATTTAACTATATACTTCATAACATGATATGATATAGTGTTCGGAAGAGTTCTGAATTGATGAAAGGAGGACTGGTTATTTGGCATCTTTAGGAAAGCTAGAAACCGAGAACTATGCCTAAACAAACACCACCACTTTCTCAAAAAATGTCCCGCCGTACCTTTTTCCGTAGCATCGGCGGTTTTATAGCCAACCATTGGCTGCTTACTTCATTACCCCTCGGCGGTGCCGGACTCCTCGGTTGGGCAAAACACGACACCCAAGACTTAAAACAAGAGCATTGGGATTTGTTTTACCCCAATCTTCCAGCCACCTTAGACGGGAAAATGATCTGCCAACTCAGTGATTTACATCTGGAATCCTTAAGGATTACTCCCGAGCGTATTAGCCAGGTTGTGATGGCTCAGAAAGCAGACCTCCTCGTAATCACTGGGGATATAATTTCCAGCCGCACTGACCTTGATAAGTTGGATGGCTATTTGGGTGGGCTTTCTGCTACCTTCGGGAAATTTGTAGTCATGGGAAACAACGATTACAGCCATCTTTCCCATACCCTTTTCAAACGGTATCTTCAGCAATTTCAAAGTTTGGGGTGGACTCCCTTACTTAATAATGCTTCTTTTTTATCGAACCTTAATCTCTGGGTCATCGGAGTCGACGATCCAGCTACCAAACATGACGATGTAGACCTGGCCTATCAAAAAGTTAATTCATCTCAGGCTCCTTCAAGCCCAGCTTTTCGGCTCGTCTTAGCTCATTCTACAGATTGCCTTGACGATGTGGCGAAAAACGGCGCTGATCTTCTTTTGACCGGGCATACCCATGGTGGGCAAATCCGCCTACTAGGACTTCCACCACTTATCACCAATACCTATCTAGGAGACCACGGAATATATGAAGGCTATCATGTGATTAACGGCATTCCCCTCTACATCAGCCGCGGCCTCGGTGAAAGCGTTATTCCACTTCGCCTGAACGTCCCCCCAGAAATTACGTTCTTCACCTTACACCGAGGGAATTCATCACCTAGCCATCAGGAAAGTTGAAGTAAATAACTTTTTTCATGACGAAAATACCGCAATAAATTAATTGCGGTATTTTTACTTTTCATAGGCACAAGCAGCAATAGGAGACAACGAAAATGATACATGCTTCAGACGGCGCACATAGAATCTGCCGTCTCACCAGTAGCTAATTAGCCTATTTCCTTCTACATGGCAAACCAAACGTCCCCTTGCCATTTTTTTCCATTTCACCCTTGCCATGTGTCTGTCTATGTAGGGGCACGATGCATCGTGCCCCTACGGCTTATGGGAGACGGCACATTTCATGTGCACCGTCTTGTTAATAGCACAAATAACGAAAATCCCGCAACTTCATCAGTTGCGGGATTTTTCTTAGATACTAAATGTATGGTTACCAATACGTTTAATCACGGTCCGGGTCTTAATCCAATTGTCTGTGGCGATGCGTGGATTATAGTAATATATTGCCCCGTTCGTCGGATCCACGCCAGAAAGTGCGGCTTCCGCCGCCTTGTATGCCTGTTCATCTGGGTCAAGATGAATCTGACGGTCATCGACTGCCGTGAAGGCACCTGACTGGTAAACGATTGCCCGCATTGACTTGGGAAAGCGAGGATCTTTCAGACGATTAAGTACAACTGCCCCGACGGCTACTTGTCCCTCGAAGTCTTCTCCTCGAGCTTCTCCATAGATGACACGAGTTAGGAGTTCGACATCCTCTTTGGATACCAAACGTCCGAGGCTGCGTGAAAGAACCTGGGTTTCAATTCCTGTCGACTCCGGTTTTTGTGCAGAAATTGGTTTTTGTACTACGGTTTTCTGCGCTACTGATTTGGGCGCTTCTGATTTGGGCGCTACTAATTTGGGCGCTACCAGTTTCTGAGCATCGTCTTTACCCCCCGACGTACTCTTAGAATTCTTATCGATCAATGATGTGTTGTCTTGGTTGACGAATATTTCATACGTTATAATTTTTGACTCCGATGGTTGGACATTCGGGACCCATAAGGGTTCCCCCTCTCTAATCTGATTAGCGCTTTTCGCCTGATTAAGCTTTACAAGCTCATCAACCGTAGTGCGATACGTTTGGGCTAAAGCCCAAAGGGTTTCTCCACGCTGAACCACAATCTTACTGATCCCTACTGTATTCTCGAGCGCATTATCATTGACATTGTTTATTTTCTTTGTGTCCTCCTTGGCAACGCTATAAGGAAGCCAGGTCCCCTTGTCACTTCCTTGTCCCAGAACAGGGTAAATACCGGCTTGCCACAGAAACAAGCACATCACCCCACACTGGAATATCGCCGAGAATTTCCGACATCGTCGGTGTGGAAATAAAATAAAAATCACCTCTTAAGTTTAGACTATTTCTAGTCTTTCCCAATTAAGGCGAGTTTTATAACTACTGTTCATATCCAAACAAAAACGCACATATAATTGCATAGAATTCAATAACGCGGAAAATCTTTTTGTAGTATTTATCCAGCACAGTACACGAGGAGGATGATTAATCTGAATTCTTTGTTTAAAAACAGCTTATCGATCTCTTCCATCGAGGAACCAATACTCAACGAGGCCGAACGACTGCTTGTAGAAATTGAAGAAACGAGATTAAAGATAAACTACGCATGGAACCACTTGGATTACGCAGCTCCAGAGTACGTTGAAATTGCGGTACTTGAACTGTTATTAGTAGAAACACAATATAGCCTACTCAATAAGCGATACCGTTTGTTACTTGGCATTAATAAGGACTATCCATTTTACACAAGGTCTACTTCTAAAACGTCCTCGCTTTCCCTAGATGGCCAACTTAGAAACCATGCTTTCTATGGGGCTCTGTTAGAACCAGCTTCAGAAAGGCCCTCATAAAAATCTCCGCCCTTTCTGCGGCGGAGGTATTATCCCTTTAACGCGATTTTACGCGTATTTACATCTAATGCGCCGTCATGGATGGCAAATTATCCCTGAACCCCAGACTCGAATAGGACGTTCGAATTAGAGCACTGCCATGAATGGGCCGATGGTGAGAAGACACCCATCTGCATCATCCTAGCAGCATTATGAAAGGGAGCTAGTATGTTTTTCCCGCTTGCCATCCTTAATCGAAAATAATTTAGTCGAGTTCGTTTCCTCTTCCTGCTGAGAATCTTCCATACCGTTACTTAGCTCATTCGGAACATGACCTAAGTTTCTTCCACAATAAGGGCAATCCCAGTCTGTCCCGCTGTAAGAAGAATATGACCTCCCTCCACACCCTGGACATGTTCTCCTGTTCACATAATGATCCCCTTTCCTTCTAAGCTATATGAAAACGCAAAATTCATTGTATAATAT
>DATMYU010000041.1:0-2357 GCA_035560775.1 Desulfosporosinus sp. | reverse complement strand
TTTGGACACTCTCCCGCTGAAATTATACAGCGGGATTATTATTTATCATTGACGTATAATTCAAGTATGAATACGTCTAAAGGAATGTAAGGGCGGTGATTGGTATTTGCAAGATATTGAAACTCAAAGCATCCTTAATGGGGATGTAGAATTAATTCGAGATATCCTCAAAGGAGATGGCGGGCGATATGACGATATCGTGGAGCGCTATCAGATGGGCTTATACCGGACCGCTTATTACTATACCCAGAATGTTGAAGACGCCCGGGACGTCACCCAGGAAATTTTCATCAAAGCCTACAACAACTTAGCTGGATTCAAACTGGGTTCCTCTTTCTCTACTTGGCTTTATCGCATTGCCGTTAACCATTGTATCGACTGGTGCCGAAAGAAAAAACCACTTCCCGCAGAAGCCACTTGTTTTGATAATCTCTCTGATGAGGAAGGGAGCCCAGAAGACCTGTTCCTTCAGCAAGAAATTGCTTCAGAAGTGCAGGCGGCTGTCATAAGCCTGCCAGAGATCTACAGTACCATCCTCATTCTGTATTATTTTGAAGATTTCAGTCCTCAACAGATCGCGGACATAATAGACGCTCCCAAAAGAACGGTCGAAACTCGGTTGTTCCGGGGCCGAAAAATGCTCAGGGACAAACTAGAACCCACATTATCTGGAGGTGAATGCCATGACTTGCTATCGAAGTCAGGACAACTGGCACAGCTACGTTAAAAATAGTATGAACGCAGCAGAACTGGACGAAATGACGAGCCATTTAGCGCATTGCTCTGAATGCCAGAATACTGTTTCACTTATCCAGGAAACTGCTGGCTTCTTAGCAAAAAGCCGAGCAGACCTCATCCCACCTTCAACTATCAAAATCAACGTAATGATGGCCATCGACAAAGATAGGTATAAAGAAAACTTAGCTGGCGCCGAGCCCCACGAAGGCGACCGCTTAGTTGCACTTATACCACGCACACTTTCTAGCAGGTATAAAGAAAACTTAGCTGGCGCCGAGTCCCGCGATGGCGACCGCTTAGTTGCACTTATACCACGCACACCCTCTAGCAGGTATAAAGAAAACTTAGCTGGCGCCGAGTCCCGCGATGGCGACCGCTTAGTTGCACTTATGCCACGCACACTTTCTAGCAGGTATAAAGAAAACTTAGCTGACTCCGAGCCACAGGCTAGGACTTGTGCTAATTCTTCCCACTATTTTGAATTAAAAAACTGGGGGCTCAGCATGGTGGCCGCGGGACTCCTTCTTTTCACCCTCAACCTAACCTCTTTGACTCCCAATTTCGGAATCAGTCATGTTGCCGAATTAAATAGTGACCTAGGAAGACAAATAGCGCTCCCTTTCGATAAAATGAGTCAAGTTGCTCACGATGCTCTTGGGAAAATCGAATCACTAACGTTATCCCAACCCAAATAAACTAGGCGTAAAGAAAACTTGGCTGGCGTCAAGCGCTGGCCATGGATGGCCGAGTGTCCCTGTAACCATGGATGGTGAGAAGGGACCCGCAGGCGCCGACGACCGCCTAGTTGCGCTTATACCACCCGAATTATGCTACCCGAAACTTATATTTCTGTATAGGTAAAATGAATCATAGCCAATGACTTAAGGGGGGAACAACAATGAATTGCAAATACCATTCCGATCAAGAAGCACAAGCCATTTGCGAGAAATGCAAAAATCCGATTTGCCCTGCATGCACGATTAAAGTAGACGACAAAACAGTCTGTCGCCACTGTATTCAACAGAGTCTCATTTCCGATCCTATTCCTGTTCTAAGGAAAACCTTTCTTGAGAAATTTTTGTTTTTATGTTACAGCTTGATTCCCGGTGCTGCCCACATGCATATGGGACTATTTCGGCGTGGTCTTCAATTTATGATCATCACCTTTGGGGTTATCTCCCTTACTAGTTATATCGGTCTGGAATTTTTGATACCTATCGTTGTAATTCCCACTTGGCTTTTCAGTTTCTTTGAAAGCCACCATTTAAGAAGACAAATGGAGCAAGGCCAAACCCTAAGTGATCTGGATCTTTTTGACCAAAAATTGTTCGACTATACCCCACTACTGAAGAATCATCGCATAATCGGGTCCGTCATTACTATTATCGGCATTCTCAGCCTAATACGTGTTGCAGAAAACTATTCAATCTTAGATCGCCTGTTTGGGGACTGGAATTATTATTACGTACTGAAAAACAGCTTAGTTCCACTCTGCCTAATCCTAGGCGGTATTTACCTAATCATAAAAGCTAAACAACCGCCCAAAGTAGTACCTGATATACCTGAAGATTGATAACTCATGTACCTCGCCTCAAACAACTAACCATTATTTTTAATTT
>DATMYU010000040.1:0-5669 GCA_035560775.1 Desulfosporosinus sp. | reverse complement strand
TAGTAATACTTTAGGATGGAGGGACATCTATTATGGCTAAACAACTTCTTTCTGGTAAGTTAACTAGCAAAGGACAGTTAACTATTCCCGTTGAATTGAGAACTCTTTTAAGCCTTAAAGAGGGGGACAGATTAGCTTTTGTCCTAGATGAAAACGAACGAATTATTGAAGTACAGCCTAAGATTAAAAAGTCAATTCGAGGTGTCATGGGAGCTTTGAAGTCTACCTTTTCCATAGATGTAGATGAAGCCATTGACCAAGCTAGAACAGAACGGGCAAAAGAAGTTGCCGTTGGTTTAAAGGGGTTGGAAAATGAATAAGCCGATGATCGCTGACACGAACATCCTGGTTCGCTTATTCGTTAAAGACGATGATACTCAAATTGAACAATTAGTAAGACTTATTGAACAAGGTGACACGAGGTTTTATATTCTGTCTCTCGTCATAATCGAAGCCTATTGGGTCTTGCGTAAAGTATATGGATTTGAAAAAGAAGCTATTTTACAAGTATTTGAGGATTTTGTTGAAGCTGACGGAGTTGAACTCGAGGAAGACAGTCTGATGCAACGTGTCTTGGGTCGGTTTCGTGAGGTAAACGTAGATTTTGTAGACGTTTACTTAGCCGAGAAATCAAGGAGTTTGGAACTACCAATATTGACGTGGAACTCAAAGGATTTTAGAAAGCTTGACTGTGAGTTTTACAGACCACAAGATATAATAGTTTAGAACTACTGCTCCCATAGATGACATAAGGGATAACCCATTCAGGTAATTCCCCTAGGTTCTTGAACACACCGCATCACCCACTACAAAAGGAATATCCCCGCTTGGCTGATTTCAATTGCTCGAATGGACATATTCCAGAATATAAATGAAAACACAGACGGAAAAATTGCGCTGTAGTTATTTGAGATAAGTGAAGTAATGGAGGCTTTCGCATCAACACGCGAAGGCCTCCTCTTACTTATTACTTTATCAAATTGCTCGCTGCTGCCTATTAAACTTCTTCAAGAAATTTAGCCTGGATCTTACCCTCTAGTAGGTCTTCAAACTTTTGGGCTGCTTCCTTACTCGGCGAAACTTGTCGTTTCGCGAAGGGTCCTGGAACCTACGCGAACCTACGCGGAACGACAAAAAAATGACCGCCCCTTAGCATGTTCCGACGAGTACTGAATCTCCGGAAGGAGTAGGGCCTGGCGGCAGGTCAAATTCGTCGGCGCCGACGAATTTGACCTGCCACCGTCAGCACCGGAAGCAAACAATTGATCTCCATATTCTTCAAAAGCTGCATCAGACTGCTGGCTGTAAATTCTTGTAATCTCTTAGATCAGGTTCACATCAGCTCCACCGTAACATCTTCGCGTCTTTTTTCATGAAACAACAATAAACTTTTTCACAAGCACCTCCCTCTAAAATGATCCCGGAGTTCTCTAGGATATCATCTTGGATAACTTTAATGATTGAGCAGGCAGGTTTCTCCGTCAGAACACGCTCGCTTTTTATTTAAACTCTCAGAAATATCATGGTTATCATTAGAATGAACCAATAACTGTTTTACCATCTGCAGCATACAGCGGGATTTCTCTTTTTTCAAATTTACCCATTTCTGGCATTGCTATCGAAGTGATGTCTCCGGTTACAGCTTTGAATAAGCTTGCAAAATCGATGTCACCACTTTCTCTACTTCAGATTCCTGCACCGTCGAATAAACAATACAATCCAACCCATTCTCGGGGATTGTAAACTTAGCAGCTGGCAAATTCTCATTGAAGTTATTGCGCAGTTTGACTTCAGTTCCGCCAATTTGTTTTGTATCAAAATTAGAGTTTGACGTTAACACTGGAATAGGGTCTCCATACGGTTGATCTCCTTTAGTAATCACTACATTCAAAAAGGGCGTTGATGTTCCTGTCGTATAGTACAATGAAAAGGCTTCTGACTTTTCATCCCCTTTGATATATATATTGGAAGATGCGTCTCGAAATTTATATCCCTGTGGTACGACCAAATCACCTGATTGGAGAGTCTTAAAGCTCAACCCCTCTGAAGCTGAAGCACCACCTTTCCAGATATGAATGTCTGTCGGTGGAGTGTTTACTGGAACGACGATACTTGCGCAGATTTTCTTCAACTCATCGAGCGAAACACCTCCGCCAATAATATTGTTTGCAGTATACTCCACATCATTCTTTGTGAATTGGATATAGGCATCGCTTTCCCTCACATAGAGTGTTGCTGGCAAATCACCAATTTGGATTTGAGTTTTTGTCGATCGACCAGAAACAGTAGGATCCATCCCCTTGGGGCGTGCCTCTGCGATCGTAAATGATGAGTGACTGCCATAGGCAGCAAAGTAAGTATTGGAATCATTGCCTGAAGGGATGTCTTTGCTACATCCGATTTGCGAATAGTTAAGCTGATATCCTGCGGTGTAACTTGGGAGTAAGGGAGTGAACGAAAGATATGTTTGATAGTCAAAACTTCCATCCGGTAAAGAAGATTGATCAGGCTGGGACGTTTGTTTCGGTGTGCTGGCTCCCGCTACAGGAGTAGCGTTGGATATTGAGTTAGTAAAACCTACCAAGCCTAAACTAATGAATATAACGACCGCAGTACATGTCCATTTCAAAGTGGGTTTATGAAAAAACTTGATCATTTTGATCCTCCTCTTAATTTGACGATTGTTTTTGTTCCCAAAGAAACCGGTTGTTCCTGGGAGCCATGGAGATTGAGCAGGAGTTACTAAACTGATGATGGATAAGCCATAACTTTGATACTCTTCCGGCTTTAAAAAACTTAAGGTAGCGGCATCACAAGCTAACTCGCAGTCTTCACGCATTTTCGCAAAGGAGTACCAAATTAAGGGATTGAACCAATGGACTATCTGTGCGGCAACGGCCAGCCAATTAATAAGTATATCGTTCCTTTTATAATGAGATAGTTCATGGATAAAAATATGTCTGATATTTTCTTCATTAAGCCGATTGACCAAGGGTTTAGGAAGAAGAAGTTTAGGACTTAATATTCCGTAAAGACAAGGTGCGTCTATACAATCCGTAATTATTATGGGAAGGGTTTTTTTGATACCCAGTTTGCTGGTACATTCTTGCATGAGGTTGGACATCCTAGCGTCTGTTATAAAAGGTTCTCGTCTTACTAAGAAATAGAATCTGAGGTTTGTAGCCAATGTCAGGATCGCTAAGATTAAAACTCCGACTAACCATAGAATTGCTAATATCCAGCCATTAGGCAAATCTTTAGAAATAGGTTCTTCCGCTTTAGCATTGCTTTGTTTGTTGATACTAGATATATCATTCGTTACCTGGATATCTTTTCCTGATATATCGATTTGAGCATTGATATCTGGTATCCTAAGATTAGCTTGATTGACCATAGGCGTTGTTGCCAAATTATTAGGTAATAAGTTGTAAATGCTCAAAGGGCTTTGAATATCGTATGGTATTAGTAATCGAATGATCAGCAGCATCCAGATCGCATATTGCCACTTGGCATCCAGTTTATTTCGCAGCGCATATTTTACCAGCAAAATTAGGACAGCCAAAATACTAGCCATAATCGACGATTTAATAACCCAAGTGAAGACTAACTCTAATTCCAATAAAATCACCCCCGTCCGGATTATTTATCTTCTAAGAATTTCTTAAGCTCTTCTATTTCTTCTGCTGATAGCTCTTTGTTTTCGATAAAGTTTTTAACGAGCAGATTAAGAGAGCCGTTATAAACACGACCTAAGAATGACCTCGCTTCTTCCTTGGCACACTCGTTTTCAGAAACTAAAGGATAGTATAAATAGCCTCGGCTTCCGACTTCATAAGATAAGGCTTTTTTGATAACCAATCGACTAAGCAATGTTTTAATCGTTTTTGGTTTCCAGTCAGTTGTCCCTTTCAGTTCATTAATGACATCGCTGGAACCGAGAGGAGACTCATTCCATAATACTTTCATTACCAGCCATTCAGCATCGGATATTTGCGGGATGTTTTGCATTTTTTTCACCTGCCTACATTCGTAATCCTGTTAATAATTACAGCTTACATTTGTAGGCGATTTTTGTCAAGCATTTCCTCAAAATCCTCCAAAAATGTCGAGTAGTTGATTCGATCAAAATTAATGCTATCTCTGCTCCGCCAGCCAGGAGATGCTACATCCTCTGGTAGCCATACATGGAACTTAAACACAATATAAACAGAACAAAAAACACCGCAGATGTTTGCCGTACAATACATCCGAGGTGTTTTAATCATCTTTGTGATTCTTAAGTCAGGAGCTTTATTTCTTTTTGGTATTCAAAAGCAAACCAATTGCCATAATCACGCTGAAAATAACAAGGTAGAACAAGACTGCCTTGCCATGGGAATAGCATGCGGCAACGACCATGAAGACACAAGCGCAGATAGCAAGCGCCGGCATGAGGAACCGTTTAAAGAAGTTTAGAGACTTCTCTTTTACCATTATCATAACAAAAATCGGGATATACATAGCATAAATGCTTACAATCGGCAGTTCAGAACTATCAAAACTAAACGAACCGAACCAAGGAACAGCTGTTAGATTTGCACCGAAGAAGTACAACAGCCACATGCCACTTAGTAGAACACCTAAGATCGCGGAGTTCGTGGGCATATTGGTGTTTATATCAATGCTTTTAAATACCTTTGGATTAGGACCCATATCTCTAGCTGCCAAAGAGTAGAAACCACGGGTGCAGCCCATCATCAAACCATTCAACGTTCCCAAGCAAGAAATTACAACGAATACGAACAGAACTGTTCCTCCTAGACTGGAGAATACTGTGGAAAACGCCAGCTTTGCTCCTGCTTCGCCACCTTTCATCATCACGCTGTTACTCACAGCCCCAGCAAGTCCTACATAGTAAAGAATGTATAAGAGCGCAACAAACATTGTTCCAAAGGTAAGTGCCAAGGGCAGGTTTTTCTTAGCATCCTTCAATTCAGCATTGATACTGGTGGCAATAATCCAGCCTTCGTATGCGAAAGCAGTAGCAACAACCGCTGTAAAAAGCGGGTTGGCACTCGGCACATCAACAATCGCACCACTCGTGAAGTTACTCATTAAGACACCATTGCTTAGTCCGACGATGATTCCGACAACTGCCATTAGAGCAAGCGGGACAATCTTGATGATCGTCGTCGAGACTTGGAACTTACCGGCAAGCTTTGGCGAAAGCGCGTTTAAAGCAAAGCTCCCGACTAGGAAAAACCCAGAGATAGCCATTGCTTCACTACCCGCAATATCCCATCCCAGCAACACACAAGTGTATCTAGCAGATACCCATGCCAGTACAGAGGTGAGCGTTGGATAATAAATAGCAGCCATGAACCAACCAATAAAATAACCGTACTTACTGCCTAGAGCAACTTCAGCATAATCAACAATACCATTCACTTTCTCATATCGGGTGGCCATCGTTGCGAATACATAGGCACAGACCATCATTATGATTCCACCAATGCCCCAGGCCAAGATACCCTGTGGAAGATCACCTCCAGTAGCTTTTAAAACCTTTTCCGCTTTAAAAAATACGCCGCTGCCAATGACAATGCCAATAACCATTGCTATAGCAGTTAAAAGTCCGTATTTTTTCTCTAATTCGTTCTCCATCTTCCATCTCCTCGCTAGCTAAATAT
>DATMYU010000039.1:0-3221 GCA_035560775.1 Desulfosporosinus sp. | reverse complement strand
CCCTTGAGGACGAAAAACCATGATAATAACCAGCAAGATGCCAAAAAACAGCATCCGCATCTGACCGATTCCCCGGAAAATTTCCGGAAATAAAACTAAAAAGGCCGCGCCTAAAATCGCGCCAGGGATCTTACCCATTCCGCCAAGAATCACCGCTAGCAGAATCATCGCCGATTGGGTAAAGGCAAAAGTCTCCGGCGAAATAGCTGTCATTTTGACGGCAAAGAAAGCTCCCGCTACCCCTCCGTATGCAGCACCGATCATATAAGCATAGAGTTTTGTCATGACCGGATCGATTCCCATGGCTTCAGCAGCGTCTTCATCCTCGCGGATATATTGCCATGCTCGTCCCAACCGCGAATTATGAAGCCTCATGGCAACGATGACTGCCAAGACTACTAAGGCAAAAAACATATAATAGAAATCGGTTATCTGATTAAGTGTATGTCCAAAAATAGTAGGCCTTTGAATGCCTACCAAACCGCTCGCCCCGCCGGTAATTTCCATGTTGCGGGCTGAGATTCGGGTGATTTCTCCAAAACCTAACGTTACAATGGCTAAATAATCGCTACGCAACCTTAACGTCGGACCGCCAATGATAACCCCAGCAATTACAGAAAAAAGCACAGCA
Source organism: Desulfosporosinus sp. (assembly GCA_035560775.1). Taxonomy (GTDB): domain Bacteria; phylum Bacillota; class Desulfitobacteriia; order Desulfitobacteriales; family Desulfitobacteriaceae; genus Desulfosporosinus. The sequence continues at coordinate 2,590 of DATMYU010000039.1, read as the reverse complement.
ATTGGTATAGTTAGCCAGAAATCCAGGCCGAATTTCGAAAGGATTCCTGTTGTATAAGCTCCTACAGCAAAAAAAGCAGCATAACCGAGATCCACCAACCCGGCATATCCAACCACAATATTCAATCCTAAGGCTAAAATAATATAGAATAAGACATTAGTCGCGACTTCTTCTATATAGTTATTAGCAAACAGGGGGAGAAGGACGACCAAAATAATAAGTACACCAAAGGCAACTCCTTGTGTTTTTCTGCTCCCCAACATTTCTCTAAAACGATCCACCAAACCTACAGAATTACCCATTTTCTACATCCTCTCAATCTCGCTTTTACCGAGAATCCCGGTAGGTTTAAAAACCAGCAAAAGAATCAAGATCCCGAAGGAAAAGACGTCTTTCCAAGCAGAACCAATGAAGGGAAGTTGAGTGCCGGCAGTTTCCAACAGTCCCAAGACGAGACCTCCAATCATAGCTCCAGGAATGCTGCCAATGCCACCGATAACCGCAGCCGTAAAGGCCTTTAAACCGATGACAAAACCCATGTAGAAATGAATACTGCCATAATACACTCCAGCCATAACGCCGGCCGCTGCGGCCAAAGCCGAACCAACAAAGAAGGTTAATCCTATCGTCTTGGTCACATTAATTCCCATTAAACGACAAGCATCTTGATCAAGGGCAATAGCCCGCATGGCTTTGCCGTACAAAGTTCGATTAATAAACCAATACAAAGTAAGCATAAGGAACGCTGTAGCAACAACCATGATGATCTGAGTATAAGTAATATTTACAAGCCCGATGCTGATTCCCTCATAACCTAAGCTGGTACTAAAGGTTTTATACTCTCCATTTGTCTGAACCATAACACCGTTAAATAATGTAAAAGAAACGCCTACCGCCGTGATCAACAACGACATCCGAGGAGCTCGCTTATTAATAAGCGGTTGATAGGCCAGCCTATGTATCAGCATTCCCAAAAGTCCAGTCAGAAACATGCTCACTAGTAAAGCCGCAGCAATTCCTAACCAACCAACACCCAGCACGCCCCCTAAAACACCTAGAGTCCCAAACCCCACGAAAGCGCCCACCATGTAGATGTCGCCATGAGCAAAGTTCAGTAGTTTAATAATGCCATAAACCATGGAATAACCGAGAGCGATCAAGCTGTAGAATGAGCCAAGAATTAACCCATTCACTATTTGCTGGATCACGATATAAACCATTATGTACACCCCTTCATATAACCGCTTGTCTTAACCTCGGCAATTCTCTGAACTTGAAATGAGGAAAGGGTGACTAGGAAAATTTCCCTAGCCCCCCAACAAGAAACTGAGATTTTTTTATTGCAAAACGAATTTGCCGCCCTTGATTTGCAAGACAATGAAGTTGCTTTCTTTCAAGGTCTTGTCCGCAGCAAAGTTAACTTTACCTGCTAAGCCGGCGAAATCTTTTGTTTCACTCAGCGCCTTAATCGTCGCTTTTCCGTCAGTGCTTTGCGCCCGAGTCAGAGCATCGGCCATCAATTTCATACCATCATAAGCGAGTGGAGCATAGGCTCCGGGACTTTGATTGTACTTTGCTTTATAAGCATCGGCGAACTGTTTAGCCGTCGGCAAATATTCGGCAACCGGTGGTGACAGCACATAAGTACCATCTCCAGCAGAACCAGCCATCTCAATAAGCTTCGGGTCACTGCTTCCGTCTCCAACGACGATAGCGCCTTTGTAGCCACCTTGACGCAACTGTTTAATCAAAAGTGCGCCATCGGCATAATAAGCAGTCCAGAAAACCAAGTCAGCATTTTTAGACTTCAAATTGGTGACCAAGGAAGAAAAATCTTGCTCCCCTTTGTTGGTGACATCATGAGAAACTACTGTATTCCCAGCTGCCTTCCAAGAATCTTCGGTTTGCTTTGCCAAATCGGAGGAATAGGCATCTCCTTGTTCCACAATCGCTACCTTCGTAGCGTTCAATTTTTTAAAGAGTTCAATAGCCTTCTGGGTTTGATGAACGGCCGTACCGTTAATTAGAAAGGTATTGCCGGGATTTTGAGTTGCTAATTTAGATGAGTTAGCAGCAGTAATGACAAAAGGTATGTTCTTTTCATTATAAATAGTCAGTGTCGGTACGGTTGCGCCTGAACAATAACCGCCGACCATCGCCACAACCCCTGCAGAAACGAGTTTATTGGCAGCTGCTGTAGCTTGTTGCGGATCACAAGCATCATCCCCGGTCACAGTGGCTATATTTTTACCGTTGACTCCACCTTTGGCATTAATTTCATCCACAGCCATTTTGATAGAATTCTCCATATCTTTACCGTAAGTCGCCTCTGAGCCGGTCATCGGTAAAGGTAAACCGATTTTAATTTCTCCACCACTAGCTGCAGGTGTCGCGCTTGGAGTAGTCGGTGTGCTAGGCTGTGTACCACACCCGGTGACAACCAACGCTATGGTTAGGAGAGTCACTGAGAAAATACTAAGCAACTTTTTGGACATTCATTTCTCCTCCTCTTTTTTGGTATGTACAAGTTACAGTAATTTAATTCCTCATTTCTCACGCCTCACCTCCTATATCCAGACCCCCCCCACTG
>DATMYU010000038.1:0-5218 GCA_035560775.1 Desulfosporosinus sp. | reverse complement strand
TGACTCCATGTACTCAACATAAAGTCGCAACGCTTCACCCTCTAATCCAGACATCTCCTTATAAAGAGCTTCGGTTTTTGCTTGATGCTGACGTTTCAATTCTTCCAAATTTGATAACTGTGCAGTTGATTTACGTTCGATTTCAGCCAATTGTTCCTGGCTTATTCTCGATACTTCTTCAATATCAAACTCTTTTGACACGAAAGTTCCACTTTCATCCTGTTGGGTGAATTTGCTCCCAACCAACTTTTCAGCATTTCTTAATTGTGCCAAAAGACTTGGGTCGGGACGACTAAAAGTTACGCCCTCTCCTTCAGCTGTATTGCCAACCCCACCTTGGTGATTGGGGTCGTGTGGGTTTGACTGATTCTCCATTTTTGATTTTTCAAATCCTTGTTCGTCTAATTGACCACCGGATCGTTTTTCGGTCGATTGTTCGCGTTCACCAAAACTACGCTGTCCTTCTCCTTGACCCAGCTCTCCACCTTCCATTCCGCCCATCATTTCTGACATTTGTTGCATTGCATCCTGCATCTGTCCAGCCATATCTTGTGGACTTCCTCCGAACTCAAGACTTTGTTGCATTTGATCAAGCCTTTCAAGCAACTGATCTATCATTTCTTGACCAGACCCTGGCATTCCACCTTGTTCTTTTGCCTGATTTAGCATTTCTTGCATCTGAGACAACATTTCTTGCATTTCTCCAGCAGAAGGCATACCGCCACCCGATTCAGATCCTCCGCCCATTTCTCCACCAGGCTGACCGCCACCTTGCGATCCTCCTTCGCCAGCACCCTCGCCTTCACCCTGTCCTGATTCTGAACCTGACTCTGAACCTTTTTCTTGTCCGTCTCCCGATTCACTACTTTCTGATTCAGATCCCTGATCTTCGCCCTTGTCTTTTTCTGAATCATCAGACTCATCTGATTCATTGTCTTGGTTTTCTAAAGCAGTATTTATTGCTTCCCATAGGTAATAATACTTTTTAGGATCGTGTTGACCGAATTGATTCAAACGATTCAAATAGAGTCCTTGCATACTGACTCTATCCACTCCGTTATAAATCATTGGCATTGCCATTCGATAAAAATGCCCCCATTCAATCTCACCGTCTTTTACTGGTTGAGACTTGCTCCCATTACCACCTTTATACCAAAATTTTGCCAAAGGTTTTGGCAACTGAAAATTAACCAAAAAATTATCACCAAAACTATCTATACCAAGCTCTTCTCTCTGTGATAAAAATTCTTGAGCTGACTGTGATCCATGTATTGAAAAATCTGGCACATCATATCCACGCTCCATCATTTTCTGTATCATCTTATCCGTGAAGTTTGGATTTTTTTGTTGATAGCCAGTCATCAAAAGACGCATAACGGTGCGGTATGCTTTTGATGTGCTTTGAGCAAATGTGCGAACCTTTTGTAAATTTTCTAACAGCTCAGGAGTTAGTTCTGCTTCATTGATCCCGTATTCTTTAATATTATAAACTATCGGCTCTTCTTCCGGCTTTGCCAATGCTTCTTCTAAAACTCCGCTTTCTGCAATTTGTTTAGCAACCTCCTCTAATTGCTCCAACTGTTCTTTTAGCTTCTGCAACTGTTCTTCCGTGATTTCATCCGCACCAGCCTCTTTGGCCTCCTGCATTGCTTTTTCTGCTTCGGCTTTCATCTGTTCGGCCTGTTTGCCGATTTCTAGCATAGAAGCTTTTTCTTGTGGCTTGGAAGTTTCCGGCTGTTGGCCAGGCTTCTGTAATTTTTCCAATTGCTTTTTAGCCAGTTGAAGTTGCTCTTGGAGATTTTCTGCCAAAAGATTTTCTTCGTCTTTTCTTTCCTGTTTTTCCGCAGGACTGAGTTCTTGTTTCTGTGGTTGTTTTGATTCTTTTTTCTGTTTACTTGATTCTTGAGATGACTTTTTACCAGCCTTACTCTGAGGTTTTTGTTTATTTTTTTCTATCAACTTCTGCATTTTCTCCTGTATCTCTTTGGCTTGCTGTGCTCTGGCAGAAGCCTCTGGACTCATCTCAACTTTTTTATCACCGGTCTTAGTGATTTCTGATTCCGTTTGGGATAGACCGGACAGAGCAACTAATTTTGAAAATTTTGGCCAGATAAAATCGCGCACAAGTTGAACTTGTTTTTTAGGGACTGCCATTTTTACACTTTGATCCAAAACAGATCGTGTTTGCTTATCAAAAATTTCTTGCACCGCCGGATGAGCACTTCCTAGAGCTTGCTCAAATTGTTCGGGTTTAACGAGGCCAACCTGAGTAAGGGAGTAAAGGAGCGTAAGGTCAACCGCTTGTTTGTAAGGTGCAGACTGAGGAATAGCATCTGCGATTTCTTGAGTGTTTATCTCCTGTTCATATAAGGCACGGAAATTTTCCTCCGGCTGATCGCTGTGCGAATTCTGCATCTCCAAATAGTTGACTGATGCTTCGTGAGTTGCTTCTACCAGAGATGTTAGAAGCTCCGGGGCAACTTTGTTCTCATAACACCAGCCACGCAAAGCATTTAATTCACCATCTATTGGGTAGTTTAAATTTCCGATTTCATGGCGAAGCTGTGCGTTAACAACTCGTCGATCGCCTGCAAGCGATTCACGAGGATAAATAATAACATTTGGAATGTCCGTTGAATTATCCAGGCTTTTAGCGACACCCCAAGAATCACCAGCCATGGCTTGTAATCGGACTTTGCCGGAGAATCCTTTTTGCTCAATTCTGCGAACTAAGCCATGCGCTAAAATCGGGATGATCTCATTGAGATCCCGTTCAGTTTGGGACACTTCCGGTTTAGTCGGATGTTCCGGTGTAAATCGTGGGCCGTGTGATTCTATTGACATAATATTTACTGTTCATTTCTATCGGATGCCTTCAGCAAGAATTAACATCATTGCATCCTTATCGGTCTTGCCACGGCGATAGGTGTCAGTGTGTGGCAGATAGGTCATAGCAATGGCATATTGAGCTGGATTCCAGCCAGCTTTCCAGTTTGGCATTCTGGAAAGGTCAGCCTCCCAGAGATGGTTTTCGGAATAGAAGCGAACCGCCTCAATCGATCCACGAAGGGAGATATCTCGTTCCATTCTCGTTTCGCCAGTCCTTGTTTTATAAGCTTCGACAACTTGGCGAGTACGATCAGAAATGGCCACAATATTTTTGAGGTCTTTCATGATCTTCACAGTTGTTGCATCAAGTGAGATTTGTGCCCCCACACCGTTGATCACATAATCCCACGCCTTGCGGAATTGTTCATCATCAAGACCTTGAAGAGGGCTTATATTTTCTTTAAGGATTAGAGCTTCATCGTGAGTGAACCTTTCTCTGTTGGTTGTTGAGTCTGTTCCTCGGAATGGAGGATATCCCATCGTCATAATATTGGAACGGTCATCAATTGTTTCCGGCAAATCCTCAACACCATCGTATTCTGCAGGGTTCATTAAGCCAACAAAAATCACTCCCGGAGCCGCCTTGATAACTTGATCATTCAAGAAGACTGTACGGTCGCCGTCAAATAGGGAGTTAAAAAACTTTGCAACATTTGGTCGAAGTAAGTTCAACTCATCTAACTCCAGCACGGCGTTTGGCGTAGTCACGGCCGTTAGGATACGAGTTGGAATTCTTACCACTTCACCGTCAGAAAGCTCTACATCATAAGTAAGGTCACGCTCTTCTTTGTCCGGAGAACATGCATATCGGAAAAGAGGGCGGTTAGTCTCTCCGCAGTAGAAGTCAGCCAATTTATTTTTACCAGTACCACGAGGACCGACGATTACTGTCATGCCTTTAGCAGTCAGTCGCTCCCATTCAGGCGCTTGTTTGCTTTTAACTAAATCTTCAAGATAAGCGTTATTGCCAAGACCAAGCTGGCGATTTACCAATGTGGCAAACCATGCAAATTTTTGTTCAAAGTAAGGAGTAAGTTTGAAATGAGTATCGCGAGGAGGAATAAATTCATTCAAACTTTCATCAATAGATCGCAAGAATTGTTGCGTGCGTATTATGTCAGATGCACGTTCAGCAAAATCATCAGCATCTTCAATTCCAGACCCATTGAGTTTAAGAATTTCTTTTAATCCCTCTGAATCAGTAAAGGCTTCAATTTGAGCACCCAACTGTTTTGCCTTTTCGTCATGGTCCGCATCGTCTGGATTTAATTCACCATATTGTCTTGACAGCTCGCCAAGACGAGCCAGCACTTCATTGAAAGCTTTTAACTCGCCACGCCCTTCAAGAACGGCATCGACAGATTCCAATCTTTCACCCCGGCGTTTTTCTGAGAAATTCATCAGCTCTCCCGGCTTAGCAACATGCGTTAGTCCATGTGCATCCTTAACAAATCTTACTTCAGAGAATTTCTTGCCACCCGATACAAAAACTTTGCCGGGGACAGCATTCCATTCAGAGCTTTCTTCCGGTGTTTGGCAAACAGGGATGTGAACTTTACCAATAGTTATATATTGTCCAGCTTGAGCAAACTGTCGCTCTGATTCATCAGTTTTTTTCGCAACGGTGGTTTCTCGCCTTCGTACTCCATGCAATCCTTGTTTTTCATTTTGAGCAACAGGTTTTTCTTCTATGACTGGTTCAGATTCGTTTTGAATACTTGTCTCCAAAGCATCAAGCTCTTCCAACGATCCCTCTAATGCCGTGATCATTTCGTCTCGGCTTTTGCCAGTTGTACTTTTCCATTCCGTAGGCAGAAGACGAGCTTTTTCTAAAGATTGCAAAACTTTTCCTCTTTTTTGAGAAATTTGTTCAGGTGTGAGTTTTTCCGCCACCGGTTGAAGTGGAGGAGTTTGTTCATGCGGTACCGGTTTAAATTCGAATGATTCTTTCATATATTTATTGGTTGGTTTCTACCGTCTCTTTTAATGAGGAGATGAGTTCGTGAACGACCTTTGGAGATTCCTTAGGGTAATACAATAAGACCCTATCATTAGCCGGCACGACTCTGATGTGGCCTTCGTAACCCGGAACACCAAACAGCCAACGACCGACCGTATCGACAGAAATTTTTTTACCGTCACTACTTTCGCCGTGGGCATCACACTTTACCGATTGATCGTAGAGGGACAGCGTGCGAGCCTTCTCTTGAATAAAAACTTTTGCTGTCAATCCGAGCGACCTTGACGTTTGAATGTCAACCAACATATCAAGCGTCATTGTGTCATTCGGGAACGCTATTGCTGTTTTTCTCATAAATATGTGTAAATT
>DATMYU010000037.1:0-14561 GCA_035560775.1 Desulfosporosinus sp. | reverse complement strand
GCCCATATTAACTATAGTAATGTATGCAAAGTGCGGTGTGGATTTTGTGCTTTTGCTAAAGACCTTGGAGAAAAAGGATCTTATACGATGACTATTGAAGAGGTGGTAGGTAAAGCAGGGCAATTCGCTGATCAAGGTGTAACGGAAATTCATATCGTCGGGGGGATACATCCAGACCTGCCCTTTTCATATTATCTAGAGATGATTAGCAAAATAAAAGAACGGGCTCCTCAAGTTAGTCTAAAGGCTTTCACCGCGGCAGAATATGATTATTTTGCTCAGATGGAGAATGTACCCATTGTAGAAATTTTGACAAAATTTAAGGAAGCGGGGCTCAGTTTTATCCCGGGCGGTGGAGCAGAGAATTTCAGCCAAAGGGTTAGGGAGATTATTTGTCCAGGAAAATTAAGTGGAAAACGATGGCTAGAGATTCACCGCCTCGCGCATCAGATGGGAATACCTACCAATGCAAATATGCTTTATGGTATTATTGAAACGGATGATGAACTGGTCGATCATCTTCTTGCCTTACGAGATTTACAAGATGAAACAAAAGGTTTTTATGCGTTGATCCCAACCGCCTTTCATCCTAAAAACACTAAATTCGAAGAGGTTTCTCAAGCAAGTGCCTTGCGTACACTAAAAGTGATTGCAGTAGCACGCTTAATTTTAGATAATTTCCGTTATATTAAAGCATATTGGGTTTCTTCCAGTCCTCAAGTAGCCCAGATGGCTCTTACCTACGGTGCTAATGATCTTGATGGGGTTGTTCGCGAAGAGAAGATTTATCATACAGCAGGTGCAACCAGTCCCCAAATGCAAACAGAACAACAGCTGATCCAGATGATTCATGAAGCGGGTTTAGAGGCTGTTGAACGCGATACGTATTATAATGTCATAAAGACCTTTCGCCCCTAAGCGGATTTAATGTGGAAGATAGAAACTAAGAGGTGAGTGAAATGCGCATCGCCGTATTGTCAGATACTCATTTGCGAGAAGGGAAATCTCTCCCCCGTTTTGTCTGGGAACACTTAACTCAAATTGATATGATTCTTCACGCTGGTGATATTACGCATATGGGCTTGTTAGAAGAGCTGGCTTGTATTGCACCCGTTCGGGCGGTAAGAGGAAATTGTGATGGTTGGGATATTTCTTTGCCCGATCGTGATATCATTGAATGTGAAGCTTGGAGAATCGGGTTAGTTCATGGAAATGTGGGAAAAGGAAACAGTACCCCAGAACGCGCTTACAACGAATTTAGGGATTCAGCGGTTAATCTGATTGTTTTTGGTCACAGTCATACCCCTTTTATGGAATGGCGAAATGGTATTCTGATGTTTAATCCAGGTTCTCCGACGGACAAGCGACGTGAACTCCAATACTCCTTTGGACTATTGGATATCCAGCCAGGTGAAGTTAAGGCAAAACATTTGTATTTTTAAAGCTCGGAGGAAATCATGAAACATCGCAGAAATAAGGTGAAACGTGAACACGGCATCATTCAAAATGCATTACTTTGGCTGGAAAATTTAGGCTGTCTATCAGAAGTGACAGACATTATTCCTGGTGTTATTGACGTTAGCCATTCCTCAGAACGGAGGGTCGTCTATAAATATGTGACTCAAACGGGATGTAAGCTTTTGCTTAAAAGTAATGGTTCAATTCAAGAAGCCTTTGTGGTAACCAAGAACCCAGCACGTGTACAGGAATGGGTTGAGAAGGAATTTCCACCGGATCCGCCAACAACAGCATCCCAACCTATATCTCTACCTAACCAGCAAGAGAGACCTAGAAAAAAGTTGCCCAAGGTCCCCTCAGAACCGATAATAAGATCAGAGAATAAGCCTTCTCCAAGGCGGCGTTGCTCAAAAAAGTATGCTCCCGGTAAAGCAGCGAAGTCTATTTCAGGAAATCATGAGGCCTTGAATGTTGCTGATCGATTGAATCTTTCTACCCTCAAGGCCCTAACTCATTTGAAGAAATCACTGGAAGATAGCAAAATACTAAATGCTAAAATACTAAATGTTAAAACACGCGCTAAAAATGTATAGGTACAAAACGGCTTAGGACGAATCCTAAGCTGTTTTGTACCTATACAGCAAGTATAAGTTTCCTAAGATGGGCGTGGGATTAAGTATTCGCTTAGATAAGGAGGTAATCTTATGGAAGTAGGGGGCATACTAGTACCTAGTGCGCTCAAACCAATTCAACTCGGACAATTCCATCTTGGTGAGCGGCTGTTGGTAGAAGTTGTTCAGAAAACATCTGAGGGAGAAGGAACAATTCGAGTAAAAGGCCAAGACATGTCCGCCTTATTAGAATCTTCGGCTGAAGTCGGGGAAACATTCTGGGTTAAAGTTGGTAATTTGAGTAAAGGCAGTTTATTATTGATCCGCGAGCCTTTAATGGAGCAGAAAGGAGATATGCAAAACGTTGTTCCTCAACAATTTAAGCAGCTTACGGAGAGAGGATTACCTATCAATCAGGAAATTATAACTCTACTTAAAGCCTTTCCAACAGCAAATACTGGAGTATTAGGTTCATTATTGGCAGCGACGCAAGGAACGCCGATGCAAGAAGGGGCCCCGACGCAAGGGGCGCCATTGCAAGGAACACCGACACAAGGGACATCGACACAAGGAGCACCGACGCAAGGAACACCGACACAAGGGACACCGATGCAAGGGACACCATTGCAAGGAACAGCGACGCAAGGAACGCCGACGCAAGGGACACCGATGCAAGAAGGGGCACAGACACAAGGAACACCGACACAAGGAACACCGACACAAGGGACACCGATGCAAGGTACAGCGACGCAAGGAACACCGACGCAAGGAACACCGACGCAAGGGACACCGACGCAAGGAACACCGACACAAGGAACACCGACACAAGGAACACCGACACAAGGAACACCGACACAAGGAACACCGACACAAGGAACACCGACACAAGGGACACCGACGCAAGGGACACCGATGCAAGGTACAGCGACGCAAGGAACATCGACGCAAGGAACATCGACGCAAGGAACTCCGACGCAAGGGATACCGACGCAAGGGATACCGACGCAAGTAACAGTGACGCAAGGGACACCATTGCAAGGGACACCGTTGGATGCACTAAAGATGGACTTTCGACAATTTATTCCTGAGTTGAATAAATTGTCAGAAGAAAACGGAGCGGAAAAACTTGTAGAATGTTTGCGAAAACTGGGTCTTAATTATGAACACCGTATTCAACAGATGCTAAAATTAGATGGACCGGCCAAGGAAATAGAGAAAAACAATCTAAGAGAAACCTTTAAATTTGCACTCCTCGAAGCCATACAGAGTCAAGAAGGCCAGGACCTTGATGATTCTGATGGACCCTTAGCTCATTTGCTTCGAAAAATAACCGGACAACAGCTGTGGTTAAAGACGGGAGCTCAGGATAGTGCTTTCATGTTACTCCAGCTTCCGTTATTAAATCAGGGACAGCCTGTGCCTGTACAAATAGCGATCGAAAGTGCTCGAAAAGGATCAAAAATGGATGAGCAACACTGTCGTATTGCACTTCAGATTGAAACATCGTTGCTTGGTGACATTGGGATTGATGCCTTTTTTGATCAAGATTCAGTAACTTTCCGCGTTCTCAGCCATAACTTACCATTCCTTCCCCAGCTTCTTGAGGAGGTAATGCCTGAAACAAGGGCAGAGTTTTCCAAACTTGGTTTTAATATAGAAAAAGTCGAAACGGGAGATCTGGACCAATTCATTGAGTTTCAGAATTTCCTTCGAGGGATTAGGCGAAGTGGAGTTGATATTCAGAGATGAGGGAGAAGAAAGAGAAGGCAGCAGCCTTAGTTTATGATCAAACAGGGGCACCTAGGATCGTAGCGAAAGGGGTAGGTGAAGTAGCTAAAAAAATGATTGAAGCCGCTGAAGCAGAAGGAATTCCTATTCAGAAAAATGAAGTGCTTGTTGAAGCATTGATGCAGGTTGAGTTGACGAAAGAAATTCCACCCCAGCTGTATCGTGCAGTGGCAGAGATTCTAGCTTTTATATATAGGCTGGAAAAAACGAAATCGCGCGCAAGTACTTTATCCACTCATAAATAAATACAAAGCTAGCGCTTTGTATTTATTAGTTTTCTTTATGCATCCATTTCTCGGTTCTTCATTGTTAAGCGTTTTCTTGCTAAGCGCTTTCTGGCTAACATTTCTGCCACTTTGCCACTGTCACCGAGAATGACGCCCTGTAATCTCCATTCGCGGAAGGTTTGCCAAAATTGTTCTTCTGAAATTCTGTGAGTATACTCTTCGGATTCTTCATCGAATGGCCAAAAAACATCAACCCACAAGGTCCCTTTGTTGGCGAGAACCAGTACAAAATGAACAAGCTCCGGGTTACCAGAATCGGTATCTTGCATCAAAATGTGTGACCGGCCGTTAGGGAAATCAGTACGAATGTAAACAAGTTTCATGCACTATCCCCCTTTTTGAAACTTTCGTGAACCTGATGTGTCAACTTTAGTATAGCATGAAATATGAAATAGCGAAATATTGGCTGAGTGTTGAACCGCGGCACGCTACGTAGTACGTAGGCAGTTAGGTTATGTTCGACAAGTTTTATCAAAATCCTTACATCTTAAATTATGCAAAACGTTGGGTCGAAGTTCACACAACAGTAGGTATGGCACGACGGAATTCGGGATACAATAAAAATGCAAATAATGGCTAATGAAGGGATTTGATATTATGCTCACAGTTATTCATACGTTTAATGGTCCCGATGCAGATCGAATATTGGGAGAAGTTCGAACCGGTATTCAGTCTGTGGAAACTATTGCTGGATTTAAATTTGCTTCAGTGAATAAACAAGAAAATACTGATGACATTATGGTGTTCTCAAAATGGGAAAATCGTTCCGCTTATGAAAATTGGGCGGATATGGTCGGTGAAAATAAGGCCTTTAAATCAGCCACGCCGCAAATGTTCGAGGTTCTTGAAGAAAAGTATTAAGATACACAGAGGTGCTATGGGTTTGAACCCATAGCACCTCTTATAATTAGTCTTTAAAATCATCGGTGGATTGGGAGCTCTTAAGCAAATCCTGATAAGCTGATTCAAGACGCTTCGACACTGTTTTTGGGGTGATAGGTAAGAGATAATCATCAATTTGACGAACTGGCATGATGCCCATGAGGGCATTGGTCATGAAAATTTCATCAGCCGATAACAGGTTGGACAAGGGATAGGAACCTTCATAGGTGGGGATTTGCAGAGTGTGTGCTAAACCCAGAATAATTTGGCGACGTGTTCCAGGCAAACATCCACTTGAAAGAGCGGGGGTGTAGAGTGCCTCGCCTTTGATTAAAAAGAGATTGCTCATAGTGCCTTCGGAAAGAAATCCTCCGGTATTAAGCCATAGGCCCTCTTCAGCACCATTACGTTTAGCAGCCTCCTTAGCCAAGATATTTTCCATATAATTTGTTGATTTAATTGAGGTTAAAGGAGAATGTTCATTGCGGAGAGAGGGCAAGACATGGAGTCGTATGCCTAAGGCGTACTGAGCGGGCGTGTAGGGAATTAATCGCTTGTAGAGCAGGAGTTGGGAAGGGAGATGGGCCTCCGGCGCTCCACCACTTAAAGTGATGCGGAGTGCATAGGGGAATATTTTAGGGGTTTGTTCAATAAATTCTTGTACTCGTTTCAACCATTGATTTTTGGCAGGTAGCTTGAGACCGAGAAAATCAGCCCCCTTATTCATACGCTGCCAGTGAAGATCTACAAATAATGGGCCCTTTTCAGTGATGAGGAGTGTTTCGAAAAGCCCAAATCCGAATAAAGCCAGTCGGTCACGGGATAATAATGTTTCATTGGAAATCATCTGAGGTGTCCTTTCAAAACCCTAAACAGGGCCTTTGCTTTATCAAGCGTTTCATAATATTCACTTTCAGGCACTGAGTCTGCGACAATCCCTCCACCAACGTGCACAAAGGCCTTTTTGTCTTTCAACAAAATCGTTCGGATGACAATGTTAAAGTCCCAAGCACCATCGAAGCCCATATAACCGATGCTGCCTGTATATAATCCGCGTTTGTAAGGCTCCAATTCTTCAATAATCTCCATGGCTCTAATTTTGGGAGCACCGGTGATCGACCCGCCAGGGAAAACAGCTTGTAAAATATCACTGGGCTTTAGTCCTTTTAAAAGTTGTCCGGTAATGGTTGAGGCTAGATGCCAGACGGTCGGGTATTTTTCAAGCGCAATTAAATCTCGTACTTTCACGGTTCCAAATTCGCAAATGCGCCCGAGGTCGTTGCGTTCTAAATCAATGATCATAGTTAGTTCGGCACGATCCTTCGGACTATTTTGAAGTTCCGTTGCCTGTTCCTGATCATCGGATGGCGATTTTCCACGAGGGCGAGTCCCCTTGATCGGACGGGTTTCGATTTTTCCACTCGGTTGAATCCGTATAAATCGCTCGGGAGAACTGCTAAGTATTTGAAAATCGGGGTAAGGAAGAAATGCAGCAAAAGGAGCGGGGTTTTGTTTGTGAAGTTGAGTATAAAGATTCCAAGCATCCCCCTGCCAAAGCATAGAAAAACGTTGGGTAAGATTAGCTTGGTAGATGTCTCCTGCATAAATATAGGCAATCACGCGTTTTAAATCGGCTAAATAGTCTTCGTGAGATACGCTAGGGATGATCACTGAGTCATGATAGGCAGTCGGGTTTACAAGGTCTTGGGATTCTTCAAGTTGTTCTGGAACAAACTTGTAGAGGAATTGTTCCAAGTTTTCGATGCGAGAATGGGCTAAATCGGCATTACAGGTTCCATTCTCGTCGATACCACAAGCTGTGAGCCAATAGTTACCCTGACTGTGATCATAAACGACAATTCCATCATACCAGGAGAAACGCCAAAGTGGTAAGTTTAAGTCTTCTTCAGCGCAATCAGTAAGGGATTCAATTTCGCTTTTAAGATCATAACTTAAAAAACCGACGGCTCCACCTGAGAAGGGGAAAGGGGAATGAAACACTTGATATTTGTCGGAACACTTATTAAGAAAGTCAAAACAATCGGATTTATGCAGAGGGAGTGTTTCCTGAATTGAAAGGTTCGGCCAGAAAAGCTCAAGGTGGTCGCGATAGGCTGTTGCTTCTAAAAAAGGGGACGAACCCATATAAGAATAACAGCCTAGCTCTTTATAACCCTCTCCACTATCTAAAAAAAATGGAGAGGGTTTTTCTTTAAAGGCTTGGAGTAAGAGATAAGGTGGAACTGAAACGGAGAGTGGCTTGGTGATCCATGGGGAGGGGGAATTATGAAGATGCCACGTTTTTGCATTGTGGATGGCATTTTTCAATAATTGATGCCCTGCTTGGGTTAAGATGGCTTCTGGATGAAACTGAATCCCTTCAATGGGCAGGGTTTTATGACGAACGCCCATGATTTCGCCATCTTCCGCCTCAGCAGTAATAAATAATTCCTCAGGCAGGGTAGACCGCTCTATAATTAGCGAGTGATAACGGGTCACCTCTAAAGGATTAACGAGGTCACTGAAGACACCCTGTTGATCATGACGGATGGGCACCGTTTTTCCGTGAATAGGTTTTTTCGCTGGGACCACTTTTCCACCAAAAAATTGTCCGATGGCTTGGTGTCCAAGACAGACCCCTAGAATCGGGATTTTCCCCATAAAGTGTTCAATAACGGCTAAGGATAGTGGAGTATCATTGGGAGTACATGGACCTGGTGAGATCACAATCAGGTCAGGGTGTAGTGCTTCGATATCTTCTAAAGTGCAGGCGTCTTGGCGTTTGACAACGATGTCTTCTCCGAGTTCACCGAAGTATTGATAGAGGTTATACGTGAAAGAATCATGATTGTCCAGCAAAAATATCATTGTTATTTCCCCTTTAAACATAGACGATTTAAATTTAGTATGTAGGATACACGTATATTATAGTATCTCTCAGACGAAGTGTCTTTATATTTTTTTTTAGCTTCCAGAGTAAAAAAACAGAAGTTGCCTTAGACAACTTCTGTTTTTTTTTTCACTCTGGATTATGCAACATATCGTTCAATGCTTCAAATGCAGGTTGAAGGTTAGGGTTATCTATTCCTTGCAGTATAAGCGTTTGATTGAGGGTTACCCGCCCGATATTGGCACCTTTAACTTCTATTTGAAGAGACTGAACATCAAGGGTTAGATCGTGATGATCTACAACAAATGTCATGCGCTTTGGCTTTGCGAAATTTGCTTGAAGGCTTGTTGTAGTGGTAGGGGGTTGTTTCGATGATTCCACGGCGCTGGGGGTATGCAAGTCACTTAGAACAAAAGAAGATTCTATAAGCAACTTCTGCATGATAGCCGCATTTGTATTCCAAGGTAATTCTATGACTTCAGATTGAGTCTCGCCCAAAGGGGAAACAGATAAAATAACGTACGTACTGTCTTGCGTTAAAAAAGGTTTTGTCGAGCAACCGCTAAGGAACAGACTCGTGAACAGAACAACAAGACTGAGTACGAATGTCGAAATTGTCCGTTTAAGCAACAACGGAAAACCTTCTTCCTAACAAAAATAGTCGACATATTAACTCACCCAAGCTTTAATATTATTCTCTATTGAATGCTTAAATCCTCCTTTTCGTTGATTCCTTTCGTAAAAATGTTGTACAATGGCACAAGAGAGGGGTCAACATTGTGGGTAAAGATATCGTGGTTTTTGATGTGGAGACAATGGGCTTCGAGGGTGATCAGAGCGAAATCATTGAATTCGCTGCCCTTCGAATCCGTGATGGAAAGATTCAAGAATCATGTCATTTTCTTGTTCGACCAGAGCAAGGAATAACTAGTGAATTTCTAATTCTAACCAGTATACTGGAGGAAGAGCTCAATTGCGCGTCTTTGTTAAGTGAACATCGCCAAGAAATAGTGAATTTCTTTGAGGACGCAGTTCTTGTTGGTCATCAAGTAGCTCTTGCCCTCTCAATCTTGGAAAATAAATTAAGCGTCTGCTTTCAGCAACCTTCATGGGATACGTTGGAATTAGCCCGGATCTTTTTTCCAACCGTACATCATTATAGATTATCTTACTTTGCGGAGAAGCTTTCATTACCGTTGGAAGACGAATTGAGGCTTCACCGATCGGAAACGAATGCCTGGTTAACCTGGAAACTCTTTGAGGCTTGCAAAAAGAAAGGTCTGGCCTTTGATCTTAGCTTCTTTGATCAAGCGCAAAGCTTTCTGGAAGGATGGGCGGGGAGAGGTTTTATAGACGAATTGCAGAAAGAGGTATCACGTCGCTTTCCTGACCGCCCGATTCGAACAGATCTTGTCCTTGCCACTCTTAATGAAGGGCTATTCGTTCATCAACAGACTCCCATGGCAAATTTTCCGGAATCCATAGACTGGGTTGTCAATAGTTTTTCGCCAGGTGGAATCCTTGAGGAGAATCTACCCGGTTATGAAAGCCGTACTGGTCAGGTAAAAATGGCAAAACTAATCGCAGAAGGTCTTACTTCCTCCCATCATGTTGTCGTTGAAGCTGGAACAGGAACCGGGAAGTCGTTTGCCTATTTGATTCCGTGCCTTTGGTCGGCAAAAAAAACAGGTAAAAAAGTTGTGGTTGCAACCCATACCATACCACTTCAAGAACAACTTCAAAAAAAGGATATTCCGATCTTGGAATCGGTGTTGCCGTTCTCGTTTCGCGCTTCTGTCTTGAAAGGGAAAGGGAACTATTGTTGTCTAAAGAAATGGCAGGGAATCTTGGTTAATCTACGAGAAATTTCAGGAAAAGAACAAAAACTTGCGATTTTGAGTATCCTTGTGTGGCTTAGAGAAACCCTGGCAGGAGACATTCAGGAGCTCTCAAATCTTCCTGGACTCGTGCAAATTTGGTCTAATATATGTGCAGATAATGAAACCTGTATTCCGGGAAGGTGTTCGAAGGCAGGCGTTTGCTTTTTATTAAAAGCCCGTAAGAAAGCAGAAGAGGCGGATGTTTTAATTGTGAATCATTCCCTACTCTTCGCCGATCTAAAGACGGATTATAATGTCTTGCCGGAATATCATCAGTTAGTGATTGATGAAGCCCATCAGATTTACCAAACAGCACTTCAACATCTTGGCTCGGATATGAGCCTAGAAGGTGTCACGCGTGTCCTCGATACTATTTATAGACCAAATGGGGCAAGCTTTTACGGAACGGTCAAACAACGATTGGGAGCTCTCGCACACCTTGTACCATCTGTGCCTTGGGACATGTTTTCTAAACGGTTGGAGAGTATTCCTGAACTATGTCCTAAGGCTTTAGAACAGGCGGAAGAATTGTTCCAACTATTGTCGATGATTTTGGGAACGGGACGGACGTTTCGATTTGTGGCAAGCCATACAACCAGAACATGGTGGGGTGGGTTTAGTGTTCAGGTTGAGAACTTAGTTGGACGGATCAAAGCATTGATCACCGCCCTCGAAGGTTTGGTAAGTACCTTAAGCGGAGAGGACGCAGATGAGATAGAGGAGCTAAAATACATTTTAGCCAGTCATTTAAGAGAATTACATGCACTTTTGGACACGCTGATACTAGTCATTGACGTAAATAACCCCAAACAAGTGACTTGGCTTGAACAAAACTCGAGACTTTATTTAAAGACTTCCCCCATTGAAGTTAGTGATATTCTGGAAGAAAAAATCTTTTCGCGTCTCGATGCTGTGATTTTGACATCGGCAACCTTGAGCATATCTGATTCATTTGATCATTTTCTTAGAGATGTTGGACTATCTTCAACGACAAAAACTGCACGGGTAGATTCACCCTTTGATTATGAACGTCAGATGAGTTTATTCGTGGTGAAGAACGGAATCAACCTCAAAACTTCGGATGAGGAAAAAGCAAGGGCACTATCAGAGTTCATCACTGAAGTGGCGGAGCGCATGAATGGTCGGACATTAGTTCTGTTTACTGCTCATAAATTACTCCGTGAAACCTATGCCTCTTTGTATCCCAAATTAGCACGCATCGGTATTGAAACATTAGCGCAAGGGGTACATGGAGAACGTAGCACACTACTTGAAGCATTTAAGAGAAATTCAAGAAGTGTCTTGTTAGGTGCGAATAGCTTTTGGGAGGGAGTTGATATACCGGGGGATGCGTTATCTTGTGTCATCTTGGTCAAACTTCCATTTTGGCCCCCGACCTTACCTTTGATTGAGGCCCGTTCAGAGTATCTGATATCCCTTGGCCGAGATCCTTTTCAAGAACTCTTGTTGCCTGAAGCTGTCATTCGTTTTAAGCAAGGGTTTGGTCGTCTAATTCGTTCTAAAGGGGATAGAGGGATGGTCATTTTGCTCGATGATCGTGTTATTGATAAATATTACGGTAGGTTCTTTTTAAGTTCTTTACCCATTCAAACACATATTCGAGGAGAAAATGCGCTTGTACTTCGTAAAATTGAGGAATGGAATGCTAGAGGATTAGACGAAGAGCTTTTATAATAGCCGTAAAAATGGTAGACTAAAGAAAATCAAGAGGAGGAGGTCAATTTTTCGGTGAAACAATATCCCATTTCTCGTGATGGCTGGTTGTATCTAGCGGTATCGGCTGTTCTAACGGTTTTAGCCTATTGGGCTTGGCATTGGCTAGTTATTTTACCAGGTATCCTGTTCTTGTTTATTTTATTCTTCTTTCGAAACCCTGAAAGAGATATTTCGACTGACGAATTAACGTTAGTTTCTCCCGCTGACGGCGTTGTCATGGAGGTGGAAAGGGTCTTTGAAGACCAATTTTTTAACGGAGAAAGCATACGCGTTAGTATTTTTTTAAGCGTATTTAACGTTCATGTTAACCGCAGCCCAATGGCGGGTAAAGTTATTTTTCGTGCCTATCGACCCGGAAAGATGATTCCTGCCTTTAAAAGCCATGCATCGGAGTTGAACGAGAAAAACTATGTGGGTATCCAAAATAAACATTTACAAATTTTAGTGACGCAAGTGACTGGCTTTATTGCTCGCCGGATCGTGTGTTGGGTCAATAAAGAAGACATTTTATCTAAAGGGGAAAGGTTTGGTCTAATCAAGTTTGGTTCGTGTACAGAGATTTTTGTACCCACAAATGTAGCAATCATGGTTAGCCCTGGGGATAAGGTGCGTGGAGGAGTAAGTGTAATAGGGAGAGTGAGTGTCGAATGAGGGGAAATCCGATTCATGCTAGCATGATCCCAAGCATCTTTACCTTAGCAAATTTGTTTTTTGGTTTTCTTGCCTTGATATGGGTTATAGAAGGTAAGTTCACATTAGCTGCTGCGATGATTTTGTTATCTGTTCTTATGGATAGTCTGGACGGAAAGGTGGCTCGTCGGCTTTCTGTGAGCTCAGATTTCGGAAAAGAACTCGATTCACTGAGTGATTTAGTCTCTTTCGGGGTAGCACCTGCAATTCTTACTTATCAGGCGATTTTGGAGCCTCAACAACCGGAGTATCTAAGGTATGTTGGTTTAGCCATTGCCGCGGTTTTTGCATTATGTGGCGCAATTCGCTTGGCACGTTTTAATATGCTTAACATCACAACCCATTTTGTAGGGGTCCCCATTACCTTTGCGGGGGGGTTAATGGCTCTGTTAATCTTTTTGCGAAATACACTGCCTTGGTATATTTATCCCGTAAGTATGGTGATTTTAGCCTTTTTGATGGTGTCTACGTACAAGGTTCCGAAATTAGGCAAGTAGTAGGGTTATCTGCAAATTTGAAGAGCAGGGAAGGTATTTTACCTTCCCTGCTTTTTTGTACCTACAGACCCCCATGCCACTTAAGCGGCAGCACTGATGAATGAAATAATACTTATTCCAGGGCAGAAAGTATAAGTTTTTGAGTAGCTTAATTCTGGTGGTATAAGTGCAACTAGGCGGCCGCCGGCGCCTGCGGCTGACAGAATGACTAATACGGGCGAAGACAGTGTCTTCGGGCGCCAGCCAAGTTTTCTTTATACCTATACAGAAAGTATAAGTTTTGGGCGGCATAATTCTGGTGGTATAAGCGCAACTAGGCGGCCACCTTCGCCTGCGGCTGACAGAATGACATACGTGCGAAGACAGTGTCTTCGGGTGCCAGTCAAGTTTTCTTTATTCACCCTTAACACTGTTTAGGCATATAGTATGGCACGGGACCGAACGTTTAAGGGGGACATATGATGGATAATCAACAAGTTAGTTGGAACAGTGTGGGATTACGTATAGTTCAAGGATTAACGACTACGATTGATGCGGTTCGTCAACTGGATGTTCAGGAGGCCTCTTTAGTAATGCGGTTGTTAGGGAAAAGTTGTACCCGTATGGTCAAGGAGGGTGTAGGACATCAATTTGGACTGGCATTGATCGAAACGAGTGCCCAATTGGCGATGAAAGAGTCGTTAGTTATAGAAGATGTACTCAGAGTAATTACAGGTATTATTGGTCGACTCTATTTTACTGCAAATACTGAAGAAGAACGCAAATTTGTTGCTCAACTTGAAGAGGCAGTAAAGAATTATCAACTGGCTTAACCGTTATTCAAGGTTTTGCGGCATAAACTACTACAAAGTGGAATAATTCAAAAACAGGATGTAAAGGAGGAAGGGGACTATGCGAATTTATTACGTTCGGTTACCTGAGTTTGTACTTAATGTGCTGAGAAAAGTTTTTGGATAAAAGTGGCATAAAAACATTGTTCCCTCCTAGAATATATAGTAATACAAGCAAGGAGGGAACAAATTATGCGTCAGAGTCGTTATGTATGGTTACTTGGGATATCACTCTTCTGTTTGATCACTTTAATTAGCTTAAAAACCCCTCAAACAGTGATATCAACCCTAGCAGATCCTCAGTATGGGGATTCTCCACGAACGACAATACAACACTTCTGGAACCTTATGGATCTTCGTCAAACAGATCTTGCTCGCGATTTATTAAGTTTACCGGAGGGCTCTTCAGACGAGTCTGAGTTCAGAGCTTGGGAAACTAGACTGAACAAAGATCCTATGTTGTCGTTACAAAAAGTGGAGTTTATGAACCCTGATTTGGGCATTTCGCAAGCCGTAGTTGTACGAGTTTCTTGGACATCGCTAGATCAAGGGGTACAGCGTGTAACATTTTCTATTAATCTAAAGCAAACTGAAAAGGGTTGGCGCATTCAAGGAATCAAGCGAATCAACGACCCCTCGTGATCTACCTCACAATTGCTTTGAGCCTAGAGAAAAAGCAATGAATCTAAGACAGGAAAAAGCGGATGTAAGCGTCCGCTTTTTCCTGTCTTGTTACTGTTTAGTTATAGCTCGAACTAATTAACATGAATAGCATCTGTTGGACAGCCATCGGCAGCTTCTTGGGCGGAAGATTCATTCGCACTAGGTACCGGGTTTGTATAAGCCACTGCTATGCCGTCATCATCCATCTTAAAGACCTCAGGGCAGAATTCCGGGCAGTTTCCACATCCGATACAAGCATCTTTCTCTACTTCAACAATCATTTTTTACCCTCCTTAATTAAACTAAGCTTATTCTTCCCTTGTCAAAACCAACTATTCACGATAGTTT
>DATMYU010000036.1:0-2154 GCA_035560775.1 Desulfosporosinus sp. | reverse complement strand
ATATAAGATGGAGAGAATCAAGCATGAATTTAGACGAAATGGGACTGCCTGATTTAGCGATCAATAAAAGGGTGAATTTAAGTGAACACGTGATAACTGTACTCAAGGATGCCATACTCTCAGGTGCTCTTCCACCTGGATCAAGATTGGTGGAAGACCAGTTGGCCAAGATGCTTAACGTAAGCAAGACTCCCCTCCGAGAAGCACTGGGTGCTTTAGAAAAAGAAGGACTTGTTAAATCCAGTCCCTATCAAGGTCGGAGTGTTGCATTTATCAGCCCAGCTCAGTTGTCGGAAATATATGAAGTCAGAGAGGTCTTGGAAGGCTTAGCAGCTCGCTTAGCAGCTGAACACGCAACTCCGGAATTAGATAAAAAGCTTGAACAGTGTATCCTGATGTCTGAACAAGCCGTCAAGACTATGAACACCGAAGAATTTTTACATTACGACAGAGAATTTCATAGAATACTGGTTGAAGCGTCTCAAAATGAAACTTTGAGACAGATGCATGAATTATTAAGGTATAAGATTATGCTGGGACAGGTAAATTCTGCTTATGGAAAGCAAAGAAAGCATGAGTCTATAAGCGAACATCTTGAGGTGCTTAAAGCGATTCAATCACGTAATCCCAATGACTGTGAGGCGGCTATGCGCAGACATATTGCCAATCTTACGTCGGAATGCCCTGTACCCTGTTTGATGACCCCTTAGTCTTATGAGTTGAAGCAATATAGAAAAAAGCGCTCCAAAGCGGAGCGCTTTTTATATCCTGACCGATTTAAGACACTTGTCGGGGGACATAATAGGATTTTTGAATTACTAGTTATGAAGAAATTAATTAAATGCCAATTCCTAATATGAACTAATCTTCTAAACCAGAAAAATCCAAGGTGGCAAAAAGGTCTTCAAGTGTCTCAGCTCGTCGGATTAGTTCGACATTGCCATCAGACTTGAGAAGGAGCTCTGCTGATCGCAATTTGCCATTGTAGTTGAATCCCATGGCATGACCATGCGCTCCAGTATCATGGATGACGGCGATGTCACCAATATCCATTCTGGGTAAAGCCCTATCTATTGCGAACTTATCGTTATTCTCGCACAAACCGCCTGTCACATCATAAATATAATCACACGGCCAATCCTCTTTTCCCATCACTGTTAAGTGGTGATAAGCGCCATAGAGACCAGGGCGCATTAAGTCGGCCATACAGGCATCTACGCCAACGTAATTTTTGTAGATTTCTTTCTTATGCAATACTTTTGTAACTAAATAACCATAGGGACCTAAGATCATCCGTCCGCTCTCCATGGCGATCTTCAAAGGGGCCAAGCCTTTAGCCACAATTAATTTGTCGTAAGCGTTCTTTATCCCCCTACTTACACCCTTCAGACTAACTGGTTCTTGCTCTGGTCGATAAGGGATACCAATACCTCCGCCCAAATTAACGAATTCTATTATAATTCCTAACTTTTCATAAATCTCTCCTACCAGCTGAAACATCATACTGGCTGTCTCAACAAAATATTTAGAATCAAGCTCGTTGGAGATAATCATCGTGTGGATTCCAAAGCGTTCTGCCCCTTTTTCTCGGGCAATTTGATAGGCTTCAAAAAGTTGTTCTTTAGTTAAACCATATTTGGCATCGTGTGGTTTACCTATAATCGAATTTCCACCGTCACGCAGTCGACCTGGATTATAGCGAAACGAGATGATTTCAGGAATACCAATATGCTTTTCTAAATAATCGATATGAGTTATGTCATCGAGATTAATGATCGCACCTAGGTCTTTGGCCTTTTTGTATTCGTTAACAGGCGTATTATTTGAAGAAAACATTATATTCTCGTCAAAAATCCGAGCTTTTTCTGCTAAAATGAGTTCTGACATGGAACTGCAATCTGCTCCAAATCCTTCCTCGCGTAAGATCTTAAGGATATAGGGGTTAGGAGTTGCCTTAACTGCAAAGTACTCTTTGAACTCAGGTGCCCAACTGAAAGCCTCTACTAAGTTACGGGCATTTTCTCGGATGGCCAATTCATCGTAAATATGAAACGGTGAACCGTATTGCTCGATCATTGTCTCCAATTGTTCCTTGGTAAACGGTAATGTTTTCTCCGCCATTTTTTGTTCTCCTCCTATTTCAATGTATAATAT
>DATMYU010000035.1:0-2045 GCA_035560775.1 Desulfosporosinus sp. | reverse complement strand
TTACTAGCTGATCATTTCTAGGAAAGCTTCAATCCGAACTTTTAATTGTTCAACATCGGATTCTGAATAGTCTGTTTCGATTTGTAGAAAGGGAAGAGTTCTCTTCTCCTGGAGATATTTCTTTAAACTATAAGACTCTATGTTATAGGTATGACATCCTTGCCAGGTAAGATCTACAATACCGTCCACGCTGAACTCATCCGCCAATCTTTCGACAAGTTCAAACCGACCAATGTTCGGGGACATACAGGAACAAGGCGTTCGGAGATATTTTTCGGCAATCGCTAAAAGAGGTTCTTTTTCTTCATCAACTTGGTCATAAACTGCTTTATATCCTCCACAACTTTCGAAACAAACAACATTTCCGCCATTCTCCTCGATAATCTGTACAACCTTATGGGAACCGATACCTACAGGAACCCCTGTCAAGAGTATTCTTGGTGTCTTGTCCTTAAATGGGGTCACCCCTTGTCTGTGCAATTCCTTCAATTCTAACGTTAAGCGATCAACCATGAGAACAACTTCCCTTTTGTCAATGCTAAAGCCACGATTATAAATAGCCATCAGTAAATCCATACCGCTGATCGGGGAGGGCTTAAGTTTAGCAACATCCTGTAAGTCTTTAAGTGAACGCCGTTCTTCATTCATCAGTTGGATGGCCTCACGTAAATCCTGATCTGTGATAGATACGCCAAATTCGACTTCCAGACGATCCTTCATTCTAATTATTTCTCCATGCCAATAGTGTAAAGCCTCTTCATTGTCCTGCTTTTGCGGAAGCTGGAGTAAGTGAAGAGGCTTTAGCTCGGAAAGCAGTTCATACATTTTTTTCTTGCCATCACAGGTTGTTTCTGCAATCAGAAGATCGGAAAAATTAAAGTAAGGACAGGTACCGGAAGCTGCAAACCCATAACTTGATTTAATCAGAGGACAAAGACTTCTTGGCAAAACCTTTTCGGCAGCTGCAATAGGGTCCTGTCGAGTACCGCACAGAGGAATGGGGATAGCCCCAGCCGCCATGACTAATTCTGTTGGCGAATACAGACAGTACATCCCTGCAACTTTCCTGCCCTGTTCTTTGGCCGCAAGTATTGAAATAATACTTTTTGTGCGCAAATCCTCAAATTCACTTAGAATATTGGGTTGCATAGTGGATACCATCCTTAATTCCTCCTTCATTATAGTTTTTCGAAGCCGACGATTGCCGCACCAAGGGCACCTACAATCTGTGGCTGATCGGGAATATTAAATTCAGCACCGAAGACTGAGGACAAAATAGCACAAATCTCCGGATTGTTAGCCACCCCGCCAGAAAAAGTAATTTCCTCTAAACAGGGAACTCTTGAAGTTAAACTCATCATTTTTGTAGCAATAGTTTGAACGATTCCTGAAGCAATAGCCTCTTTGGTCACTCCTTGGGCAAGGAGACCAATGATCTCTGACTCGGCAAAAACGGTGCACATACTGTTAATATTTACAGGTTTGCTTCCTGATGCCATTCGCCCTAATTCATCTAACGAAATATCAAGGATTCCCGTCATGACTTGTAGGAATCGACCCGTACCAGCAGCACATTTATCGTTCATTATAAAATCGACAACCGAACCATCTTCGGCAACCGCAATTACTTTGCTATCTTGACCTCCAATGTCTATGATTGTTCTGGTTTGTGGAAAGAGAAATTTCGCGCCCTTAGCATGACAGGTTATCTCTGTCACTTTTTTACCAATAAAAGAAAGTGACACCCGTCCATAGCCGGTACCAACGATCATATCTATATCCCGCTCTAGTAAGCCGGCCTTATTTAGAGCTTCATTAAATATATTTCGCCCCGCTTCTTTAGGATTCCAGCCAGTTGGGGCAATAGCCATACTTCTAATCGCTCCATCAAAAATGACAGCCTTGGTTGCAGTGGAACCGACATCTATCCCAGCGGTTATCACCACTTCACCTCCCTCACTGTTAGTAGTTAATTCCATTGACCAATAACTCAACAAGAAATTGATATCGTTTTCCACTGATTACATTTCTACACAGTTTCCCAA
>DATMYU010000034.1:0-5333 GCA_035560775.1 Desulfosporosinus sp. | reverse complement strand
GTATTTATAGCTGTGGAAATACTTGTAAAATATGACGAACAGGAGGATGTATCTATGGATGTTTTAAAAGTTTCTGCTAAATCCAGTCCAAACTCTGTTGCGGGTGCTCTCGCAGGAGTTCTTCGTGAGAGAGGAGGTGCTGAGTTACAAGCTATTGGAGCAGGAGCGCTCAACCAAGCAGTAAAAGCTGTAGCAATTGCTCGGGGGTTTGTGGCTCCCAGCGGGGTCGATCTAATATGTATTCCAGCATTTACTGACGTTTTAATTGACGGAGAAGAGAGAACAGCTATTAAGCTAATTGTACAACCGCGCTAAATGTTGTTTGGGAGTCACCTGTTTGTTTCTATGAGCATGCAGGTGATTTATTATTTGTTTTAAAGGAGGGGCTCGTGTTATGGGAAAAACCAATATTGTAGACGGGCATTGTGATAGTTTAATTCACTATGTTAACGGCGAAAGGACGCTTAATGATCCTTCCGAGGGCGGGCAGTGGGATATAGATAGAGCAAGGCTTGGAGGAGTATCTCTGCAGTTTATGGCCGCCTTTATTGAGACCAAGTATAAACCGTCTATGGCGACTTGGCGTGGGTTACAACTTATAGAAGGAGCCCATCGATTTATTGAGAACCATCAAGATCAAGTCTTCCTCGTGCGAGGAAAACTTGATCTTGAAAAAATTCCTGACCCAGCTCGTTTAGGCGTTTTGTTAAGCGTAGAGGGTGGGGAAATTCTAGGTGAGAACCTTTTTATGCTCGATATTATTTTTAAGCTTGGCGTTAGAGCCTTGGGGTTAACCTGGAATCAACGTAATGCCTTGGCAGATGGTGCTGGCGAAGCAGATACTCAAAGCAGGTTAACCCATTTGGGGCAGGAAGTTGTTGGGCGTATGAATAAGCTAGGTATGTTAATCGACGTTTCGCATTTGAATGAAGCAGGATTTTGGCATGTCTTAGAGCTCTCGAAGTACCCCATCGCCGCTTCTCACTCTTGTGCTAAGACTTTATGTGATCATCCTCGTAATCTTTCTGATGAACAGCTACGTGCTTTAGCAAAACGAAAAGGTGTAGTTGGGGTGAACTTTTATCCTCGATTTTTAAAAGAGACTGGCAAGGTGACAAGGCAAGATGTGGTACGCCATATTTACCATATTGCAGAGGTAGCCGGGGTAGAAACGGTTGGTTTAGGTTCAGACTTTGATGGAATCGATGAAACACCTGAAGGACTAGGGCATGTCGGTGACTATTACTATCTGCTCGACGATTTAGTAAAGATAGGTTTTTCTACTCTGGAGATTGAGCAGATTGCTGGTGACAATTTTATGCGTTTATTGTCCAATGTGTTAAAATAAGTTATCAAGTATCGTAAGTGGAAAAGGGGTTATATGGTGAATTCAGCAATTAACCTATACGAAGCAGATTTGCATTGCCATACGACTGCGTCCGATGGATTGTTAACACCGACAGAACTGGTACACTTAGCTATAGAGCTTGGATTAAAAGGCATTGGCATTACGGACCATGATACAATACAGGGGTGGAAAGAAGCAGAGGAAGCTGGAGTAGGTTATCAGATAAGGATTCTTAGAGGGATCGAGCTGAGCACAGAGTGGCAAGGTAAAGAGGTTCACATGCTGGGATACTTTGTCGATGAGGCATCCAGCTATTTAAACGATCAGCTAAAGGGTTTGCGCAAAGCTCGAGAACAGCGTATGTTGGAAATTTTAGCCCGTTTGGAAGCCCAGGGGATTTATATTAGTGTTGGAGAAGTTCGAAAGTTTGTTCAGGGAGAATCTATAGGACGTCCACATATTGCTCAAGCACTTATGAAGCGGGGGTATGTCAGGAGCATCAATGAAGGGTTTGATCGATACATTGGGTTGGGTGCGCTGGCTTATGTACCACGATACAAATTGACTCCACAAGAGGGCATTAACATAATACGAGAGGCAAATGGTGTTGCGGTTCTGGCACATCCTGGTGTACATCGTCTGGAAGGCGGAATTCCAGAGTGGGTCGAAATGGGACTCCAAGGCATCGAGGTCTTACATTCTAAACACAAACCGGAAGATGAAAAGAGGTATCGCGCCATCGCTCAGCAGTACAATTTACTCACCACGGGGGGATCCGACTTTCATGGGGAAGGGATTAAACCAGGTGTTGTGCTTGGAGGATGGGGAGTCCCCCTCGATGTCCTCAATCAAATCTGTGACTTGGCACAGCTCAACAAAAAGTGTTAAGAGAGGTAACAATGAGTCTTTTTAAGGGCAAGGGTTAAAATTTGCTTTCCCGGCATAGAATACATATATATAGAGCCGGGGAGGCGATAGGTATTGGATCCGATAGACGAATTAAAATTACTCAGGGCGCGTGTTGGAGAACTTGAACAACGTGTTGAACACTTAAGAGTAAGCCGCCGAGTACTTATGAACTTGTTAGAAAAGGTTGAAAGAGAAAAGGTAGCTTTAGTTCATCGCCTTGAAAAAGAAAATGTGCGATTACAACGAGATAATACGCGGTTTGCTAAATGGATTTTTTCAAAAAACAGGGAAATCGTACAACTTCAAGAAAAAATGGAAACAACGATGCAAAAGGCATGAGTCTACCGTTTTGGTGACCCATGCTTTTTTCAATTCGAGTGGTATAAGTGCAACTAGGCGGCCGCCGCGCCTGCGGCTTGGCGCCAGCCAAGTTTTCTTTATACCTATACAGAAAGTATAAGTTTCGGGTGGCATAATTCGGGTGGTATAAGTACAACTAGGCAGCCGCCTCGCCTGCGGCTTGGCGCCAGCCAAGTTTTCTTTATACCTAATGTGCATTATCTGCTTTTTCCAAAATACGGCCCAAATTTGTTTGTGGAGTATGGTGTTCGCGGATTAAACGACAAATAGTAGGGTTTAGCCCTGCTTTCTGGGCCAAATGTTCACCCCAGATGGCGTGTTTTGTGGCTATCTTTAAGGGTAACGCTAAAAAGGTAGACCCCTGTTCTAGACGAGACCACAGTGTCGGGGGCATTTTCTGCATCAGGACAATAAATACCCGTTGCCAGAGGCGGATGGAGACGACGGATTTCCCGCAATCATGGAGGAGTGCGGCAGTGAGAAGGTTTTGAAAGTCCGACGGGGTAAAGTCATGTTGATTATTCATTAGGCTTTTTGCAACATTTAAGGCATGGCGCTGTTCTGGTCGTGACTGTTTAAGAAAGAGTGAACTGGCCTCAGGGGATAGGTTATCAACGACCCATTTGATTTCCGATGAATCGATGTGAGGATAGAATGCTTGGGCGAATTGGTGCATGCGGTAGTACATGTCGCGACTCCTCCTATCTCCATCATAATGAACCTTCTTCTCTTTTACAAGGAGTATAAAAATTTACATTAAAGTTTGGACCTGTCCTTATCTTAAAATATCTGGTATACTGATTAGAAAACTATCGTGAAGGGAGTAAAATATGCAGTCCAATCGTATTATTAAAGATGAGGCCCTTACATTCGATGATGTTCTCATTGTTCCAGCCAAATCGGAGGTTCTCCCTCGGGATGTTGATGTCAGTACGTATTTAACCAAGAAAATCAAACTCAGTATTCCGCTAATGAGTGCAGGTATGGATACTGTCACAGATTCAAGGATGGCAATTTCCATTGCACGAGAAGGCGGAATTGGGATTATTCATAAAAATATGAGCATTGAGCAACAAGCTTTAGAAGTGGATAAGGTTAAACGATCTGAACATGGCGTTATCACAGATCCTATATTTTTACATCCGGGTGACACTATTCAAAAAGCATTGGAGCTGATGGAACGCTATCGAATCTCAGGGGTACCTATTACCGTGGAAGGAAAACTTGTTGGGATATTGACAAATCGCGATTTGCGTTTTGAGAAAGACTTTGATCGTCTAATAGTAGAGGTCATGACCTCTACTAATTTGGTGACAGGTCCTGTTGGCACGACACTTGACCATGCTAAAGAAATATTAGGCCATCATAAGATTGAAAAATTGCCTCTTGTGGATTCCGAAGGAATGCTTATGGGACTCATTACTATTAAAGATATCGAGAAAACTCGGCAATATCCGAATTCATCTAAAGATGAACGCGGTCGTTTGCGCGTAGGTGCTGCCATTGGGGTTACTGCGGATACATTACAGCGTGCCGAAGCGTTAGTCAACGCCGGTGTCGACGTCATAATCTTGGATACGGCTCACGGACATTCCAGAGGGGTTATTGAAATGGTAAAGGTGTTGAGAGGCCACTTTCCAGACTTGCAGTTGATTGCGGGCAACGTAGCAACGGCGGAGGCAACCCATGATCTGATCGAAGCAGGGGCAGACGCAATTAAAGTCGGAATTGGACCGGGTTCCATTTGTACGACGCGTGTGGTTGCGGGTATCGGAGTTCCCCAGGTTACAGCAATTATGAATTGCGTTGAGGAAGCGGAGAAATATGGCATTCCAATCATTGCAGATGGCGGTATCAAGTTTTCCGGCGATATTGTAAAAGCCTTGGCTGCCGGGGCTCAAATTGTTATGATCGGGAGTCTTTTCGCCGGGACAGAAGAAAGTCCGGGGGATTTGGAAATTTATCAGGGTCGGAGTTTCAAAGTGTATCGAGGGATGGGATCGATTGGCGCGATGAAAGATGGAAGCCGAGATCGTTATTTCCAAGAGAATAATCAAAAACTCGTTCCTGAAGGCATTGAAGGTCGCGTTCCGTTTAAAGGACCGGTCTCCGAAACCATCTATCAAATGATCGGAGGCCTACGCGCAGGGATGGGATATTGCGGAACGCCAAACATTGAGGCATTAAGAACACAAACACGTTTCTTGCGTATAACAGCTGCAGGACTTCGTGAAAGTCATCCTCACGATATTACGATTACCAAGGAAGCACCAAACTATAGCTAGTAAACTCTCGTTCATCTGAAGTGTGTGAAGACTCTATTTATAGAATTAGGGATCTTGGAAATAAAATTAATAGGATTAGGAGAGAGCCTGACTCTCTCTTGTTTTGATTAGGAGATATTTATGAATGCTGCTTTTTGGCGTTATCAGCTTCTCTTAGGTTTGCTCTATATAGTATGGATCGATTTTTTCACCTCAGGTGGCGTACTCAATCAACTGGTATTTAATTTTGCACTTTTCTATCCACTCGGCTATTTAGCAGGATATCGTCGCCATTTTGAGGATCTACGCTCCGCATACCTTGCGGCCTTTTCATTTAACCTGCTATCTTATCTGATTATTTTTATCGCAGGAATTCCGATAGAGAGTTGGACAATAGTTCCTGTGGACTTTGTAAGCCTTATATTTTTCCTTAAGGTGGGAATGATTATAGG
>DATMYU010000033.1:0-2963 GCA_035560775.1 Desulfosporosinus sp. | reverse complement strand
GTCATAAAGTGCATGACAGACTTCAAGGAGGTAGATAATCATGAAAAAACAAATCGTTAGTACTTCAAATGCACCTGCGGCCATTGGTCCTTATTCTCAAGGGGTCAAGATCGGAAACCTGATTTTCACATCTGGACAGCTTCCTATCAACTTACAAAGTGGTGAATTAGTCGCCGATATCGAAGGAGCAACCAAACAATCCTTAGATAATGTCAAAGCGATTTTAGAATCCGCAGGCTCGACCATGGACAAAATTATTAAAACTGTGGTTTTTCTAAGAGATATGAATGATTTTACAGCAATGAATGCCGTATACGCAACCTATTTCCCGGGTAATCCGCCTGCCCGTTCGGCCGTACAAGTCGCACGGTTACCAAAAGACGCGATTATTGAAATTGAAGCGATTGCTGTCTCAGACGATACAGTTTAAAACAAAGTTAAATGGGGCTGTCCCTAGACTGCCCCATTTAACCTTTGTTGGCTCGCATAGAAAAGGGAAAGTAACGAAACTTAGCTCAAGATCGCCTAAACCAATGGTTTTAGGCGATCTTTTTTGTACCTATACAGACTTCCATGCCGCTTAAGCGGCAGCACTGATGAATGAAATAATGCTTATTACAGGGCCAGAAAGTATAAGTTTCTGGTGGCATAATTCGGGTGGTATAGGGGCAACTAGGCGGCCACCTTCGCCTGAGGCTTGGCGCCAGGTTTTCTTTATACCTTTACAACAGAAAGTAAAAGTTTTGGGTGGCGTAATTCGGGTGGTATAAGGGCAACTAGGCGGCCACCTTCGCCTGAGGCTTGGCGCCAGGTTTTTTTTATACCTTTACAACAGAAAGTAAAAGTTTTGGGTGGCATAATTCGGGTGGTATAAGGGCAACTAGGCAGCCACCTTCGCCTGCGGCTGACAGAATGACTAATACGTGCGAAGACAGTGTCTTCGGGCGCCAGCCAAGTTTTCTTTATTAGCGGCAGCGATGGAAATCACTTCGCTGGCTACTAGGGGCATTAAAGGATATGATGGATATCTAAACGAATAGTTTAAAAGAACTTAGAAGAAGGGTGTATTATCATAGTGCTGGACTTTGTGGTAAATAATAGTTCTTATGGGGGTAATTCGAATGGTTGAACTCATAGCCGTAAAAGATTATGCACAACAAATTGCAGAAGCGATTGCCACCGTCGTGAAAATCGATATAGAGATAGCGGATCATAAGCTTATTCGCATTGCTGGAACAGGAAGATATCACAAAGGGGTCGGTCAATCGATGGATCGGCAGGGTTATGTGTATCAAGAAGTTCTGCGGACCGGGCATCAGTTTGTCATCGAAACACCGGGCCAACATCCGCTTTGTGCTCCTTGCAAAGCGCGGGGAAATTGTTCCGAAAAATATGAAGTTGTTTCCCCAATCAATGTCGATGGTAAAGCGGTAGGCGCGATCGGACTTATTTGTTTCACCGATGCACAAGCAAAACTCGTCGAAGAAAATCAACACTCTTATCTTGTTTTCTTAACGAAAATGGCTGAGACGATTGCCTTAAAACTTAAGGAACAAGAGTTTTTAGCGGGTCTGGTTTCCTCCAACCACTATCTGAATTCTATTATCGACTGCCTGGATGAGGGGCTATTAACTGCTGACCTCAACGGAAATATCCTCCACTTTAACCAGTCAGCTCAGCGAATATTTAGTGCCAATTTGCAGACACCGCGGAGTAATCTAACCTCCCTGTTCACAGCCCAAATTGTAACGGATATCCTAAAAGTAGGTAAAAGTGTCGATGAAGTCGTCGAACGCGAAGTACATATTGAAACCAAGAAAAATAGAGTTCAGATGGTCTTACGCGCTTTGCCTATCGAAGGTGAAGACGGAGTAAAGGGTATTGCCGTAGTCCTTCGGCCGTTTGATGAAATTAGCCGAATTGTCACTCGCCTCAGCCTGCAAAATACCGGGTATACGATTCAAGATATTTTGGGCACCAGTGATGTCATGTGTGAAATTCGTGAGCGGGCCAAAGTCGTGGCTCCCAGCAAATCCACTGTTTTGATTCGAGGAGAAAGTGGGACGGGTAAAGAGATGTTGGCTCGCGCCATTCATAATCTCAGTCCTAGACAACAGGGAATGTTTATGGCGATTAACTGTACGGCAATTCCTGAAGCCTTGCTGGAAAGTGAACTGTTTGGCTATGAAGATGGTGCGTTTACCGGTGCTCGCAAAGGCGGCAAAATTGGAAAAATAGAATTAGCCAACAAAGGAACACTTTTTCTAGATGAAATCGGCGATATGCCACTATTTTTACAGGCCAAGATTCTCAGGGTCTTGCAAGAGCGTCAAGTGGAGCGAATTGGAGGAATAATTCCGACTGAGGTCGATGTTCGGGTAATTGCGGCAACCCATCGTAACCTTGAGGAAATGATGGAAAAAGGGGAGTTCCGTGAAGATTTATATTATCGAATTAATGTAATTCCTATGCTTATCAAGCCTTTGCGAGAGCGAAAAGAAGACTTAACCGTATTATGCGAGTATTTTATACAGGTCTACAATCAACAACTAAATAAAAATGTCCAGTTCTTATCCGAGGGATTTCGGCAAAGATTGCGCGAATATTCGTGGCCGGGCAATGTTCGTGAACTACAGAATATTCTAGAATATGCGATGAGCTTAACGGAAGATGAAACGTTGACGGAGGACCATTTATCTCCCAGACTGAAACAGGCTGAAAAGTCCGGGGATCTAGACGGGTTCAATCTGGAAAATATCGAGCGGGATACGATTCTTCGTTGCCTCCGAATGTCCGAAGACAGTGTTCGAGGAAAAGAACAAGCGGCTAAGGCCTTGGGGATCGGAATGGCGACTCTTTACCGAAAACTGGCACGCTATAACATCCAGTCAATAGTTAAATAATATTTTCTGGGCATAATGCTCAGAAGATAGGATTTTAAGACTGGAGTTATTATCATATTG
>DATMYU010000032.1:0-11885 GCA_035560775.1 Desulfosporosinus sp. | reverse complement strand
ACATTCTTTTATTATTTAAGTAGCGCTTATCAAAAAGAAACTCAAGCTAGACAAGAATTTGACTTTCATGTACTCGCGGACATAAAGTTTGATTATATAATCGCATATTGTGCCGTTCCAGCATTCTTGTTAATTCTATTTGTTCCTAAGCTGGCTCTTATAGCTCCGGTCATTTATTTCTTGCAAGCATTTAATTGGATTTTCCACATTCATAGTATTGTTAAATGGGGTCTATCGTTATATGGGTTCATAATGGCCATATCTTGGTTACTTAATGGAGCTATATATTTAATTGCATTAGTTGGTTCCTTATTTTCTAAACAAATAGTAACAGAACCCAAAAGTGAAGAATTATAATCGCTGAAAAAAAGAAGCGAGGAAACGTGGTGAATGGTGAATAGTTGGAAAGCGGGTGACCCTCTACCTCCATCAAGCATTGAGTTCATCAACGGTAACAAAAAAATGAAATTAACCGAGGATGAAAAGTCGAGGAGATTCTGGCTGTGTGTGATCGGTTGTTTGAACGCGATAATGCTTATCGGAATAGGTTTTGTTATTAATATTTCTGCAAAAATGTCATTAAGACTTAGTTCAACTATTGCCGAAATTACATATTGGATGTTACTGTTATCACTCATGGGTTTGCTCGTATACGTTAATAGTTGCTGCATTAAAGAGTTAGGCAGAAGATTTCCAAGGGCCAGGCGTGATGAACTATAATTGAAGAAATGGAGCAGGGACTTAACCCTGCTCTCTTTGTTTATTTAAACATATTCTTTGAGCTATTCTCTACCGCTTGCATTGTTTTGGAGTCATTAGCTGAATTAGACCTTCTAGTTAAATCAAGCATTTGGAGTTTAATCGCCTTGATCTTGTCGTCCTTTGATGGGTCCGCGCTAGCTTGGATAGTATTTATAATCTTGGTGCCACGACTTAGGGCCGCACTCACCGCATTCATGGAATTTCTCATATCCTCTTCTGGTGAGAGGATTTTACTAGGTAATTTTTGAAGAACGTTTTTATCGACCGCTGCCGCTGATAACTTATCAAGTTTGTCATAGAAGTCAGTTGAGGATTGATTGCTAAACGCAGGGTCTGCCACAAACTGAGACGTTAAGGTTTTACCAGGGCTACCGCCTGAAGTTACCAAAGGTGTTCCGAATTGGCCAATCACCCCACTGTACGACTTCACTAAATAGTCAAGTTGTTTAGGAGATATGCCACCCGGAATAACATTGGAACTCATCTCTCCTATTGCTTTGGCAATTAAAGTTGTCTTTTCGTCATACTGAAGGTATTTGGATCGTTTGTCCATGAGCATTCCTTGCGGAACTATTGCCCGGTCTGCAAAGTCCTTGTTAGTTGCAAGATTCCATGTTGCAGGCGCAAAAAAATTACTATCAATCGGATTAGCTGGTGAAAAATTAGTTGCTACAGTATTGCCAAACCCTTTAAAAGCATCTTTTTGGCCCTCTGCCATTCTCAAGCTTCTTTCAAAAAGAGAACCGAATAATACACCCAATTCTCGTGACTTCGGAATCTTAATGAATGTCCCATCACCCTTTGGAATCAGGAAATTACTATCCTTGGTTCGGTTATCCAGGGCTTGATAATTTGGATCGTCCTTATTGACCATGTAAAGCGCTAGATCAGGAGCAGTAATTGCAACCCCCGACTTAACGATTGTCGCAAGAGCAGTCTTAGGATTTGCGAATCCTCTAAAGAATTTATCTAGTCCTTGGACTCCGGCGTTCAAGTATGGTACACCCTTATCAATATTCTTCGTAAGATTTCCACTCCTAGAAAAATTGACCGACACATCATTAGCTGCATACAAGGCCTTTGTGACATCGCCAGTTTTATCAAACACACGGTTGAACTCGGCAAGTCTTGGTGCCGTTTCCGTGAGATTATTAAATTTCTCAATCGCATGAATAGGCGCTGTTAAGGCACTTTTAAGCTTGCTACCATTTCCCATTAACTCAGTAGCCGACTTCGTGACATCCCCAGAGTTAAAGAAGTTCGCCCCACCGCCTCCGACCGCTTGATATTTCTGCAAGCGTGGACCATTGGTCAATATATCTTTTCCAGCACCGAGAAGCCCCGCTCCGTACTTAAGAGGGTTACTCTCGCTACCATAAACATAGGCCGTTGGAACATCTCTAAATATATTGCGTATCGCGAAGAGTGGGTTCTTCTGGGTGATGAGACCTTTGAATCCATTCGTCAAAGTGCTGAGCACAGGAATATTTCCTATCGACTTCGGCAATCCGTTCATAGAATCGAGGAGCATCTTATCGTTAATTTGCAAATAAGTTGGCTTACCATTCACTAGGACAGAAATTACATTATCAGTATTGGTGAATATGCCATCCTTAGTTGAGATAACCTCAGCAAACTGTTTCATCTTGGCAGGGTTTTCCTTAACAGCAGTCAATAAGCTCTGTCCAACTTCATTATACTTCGCTGTTCTGATGGTCCGGTTAACAAGCTGCATAATATTTTCTATTGGGTCGATAATGTCTCTCTCTGATCCTGTCGCCTTCCTGATGGGGGTTCGTTGGTCCGAAAACTTCTGACTAACATTATCCGGAATAGCTTTCTCTAACGCACTGAAATCCCTTTGAGTTGGGAAATAACTCTTATAGGTTTCTCTTAGCCCTTTATAGATGTCCTTATCAACAATTCCCGTATCGACTCCCCAAGTCTGCATGAAATCATCGATCCACCTGGTAATACCATCCCCAATAGCCTTGTACTCTGGGTGAGCTTGTTCGGCATTCCTAACCGCCTGTGCCGACATATTAGGCGTGTAGTTAGCCTGTACAGGAGTAGACTTCTTGGTCACGACCGTTTCATACACTTGATTCCTATCCTTGTCTTTAATCAAGAACCCTTGTTTATCCACTTTTGGGACTTGGTGACTTTCTTCCCTAGCGCGGTCTACGTTATGCCGCTGGCTCATATAGGTCCAGAACTCTTCTTCTTGGCCTTTAGGAATAGTTTCTACTGTTGACTTAAGCGATTCCCCAACCTTGTTACCATCCTTATCAACCATTGCCTTTAAGAAGTTATGATCAACAATTCCACTAACATTCTTCGTATTGCTTGCCAGTTTACCCATATCCGATTCGGTGATCTTGGCAGCATTCGCGATGGGCTGTTGAGTATTAACTACTCCAGTATAGAATTTATCCCAAGCATTACTAAAGCTAAATGGGTCCTTTGACTTTCCAATGATAATTTTACTTTGTGGTTCAGGAAGTGGTGATGCTAATTTAGAACGTAAAAGTGGATTGATCTTTCCCTGTCCTAATGGTAATTGTGATTGCTCCAAGGGAGAAAGTCTAAGCGATGGTGTCCCTGGACTTTGTGGGTTCCTGTCTATCCTTTGTGGTAAAAGAGGTCCTAGGTTATTTTTAGGTTGGATAGGTTGAGATTTGGGTAAAAGACCGAGGTTATCTTTATTAATTGAGCGAATAGGAAGGGGCTGTGTATTTTGCAGTATCCCATCTTTGTTCGTCCAAGTTTGCGGGGCAAGTGGTTTAGGTAAAACTCTCTGTGCTGGTACCTCAAAGGGATTGGTGGCTAAAGGTTTCAGCTCCCTTGGTTTAAGTTTCGGAATAACTCCTGCAACCCTGCCTAACCCTAATTCTTTCGGGGTGAGTGATGTTCTAGCAGCTTGCGCTCTTTCCCAGTTACCCATGAGCTTAGGTAAGTCTACGCCAGTGTTCTTGGCTATAGCTTGGTATGCCTGTTCTATGCTTGTTCCTGGAGGAAAGCCGGCGAGCACATCATTGTGCCCTATATAGTTTTGTGCTGTATTTATACCCTCTTGTAGGTCACTAAGTGCCCTCTGTTCCCCCGTAGTCAGAGAGTAGGTATTCCTATTAGGTAAGTTCTTAAAAACCCCTGAGAGATCACCCTGTCTTTGGCTACGTTCTAGCGGAGAGAGGGGATTCTTTATCCCTATTGCGTTATTCATGTTCTGCTGCAATGGAGAAAAACGGAGGTCTTTGAGCGGTGTGGGGGAAAACGGTAGTTGCGGTTTTGTAGACGTTATCTCCTGTGGTCCCAAGAATGTATTGTTAAGTTGTTGAGCCTTGAAATCACGAAGAGTTGGTCCAATAAAAGCGTTTTGCGCATCCTTAAGAGGATTGGACTCCAGTTCAGGAAAAACTAGTTTACGCTCTGCGAGGGCTTCCTTCAGTGATCCGCCATTTCTGGCAACATCTTTGCCTAGTTTAAGGCCTTGACCTATCCCAAGGAATGCCGGCCCTAATACTGCCCCTGTTAATGCGTTCGATGCTACATTGCTAGGTATTTCACTTAGTTTGTTTGATTCCATCAATCCAATTGGAGCAAAGGAAAGCGAATCCTTAACCGATCTTTCAGCATAAGGTAGAAGTTTTGGTGCTATCTTTGGCGCCATCTTACCGAGCAATCCCTGGGCTATTCCCTCTGTTGCTGCACCGCCAAAAGCAAAGGCAGGAGCAGATCCAACGATCTCCCCTGCCATATTGCCTAATTGTCCTGCTGTGTTAGTCGGTTGTATGGGCACTCTACTTTGTAGTGCATTAAAAGAATTCTTGATATCTAAGCTATTCGCAGAGGGGTTAAAGAAAGAGACGTTATTACCAACACTAGGGGTTATGCCTTTTCTTTTCTCTTGCTCTAAAGTTTCCTGTTGCAATGCGTAGAGGGTATTTAGACCATCCTGCCTATACCCTTCGGCAGCGTTACGCATCCCACCCTGCATGAAGTTTGTGCCGAAATCGCCAATGGTTCCGAAGTCCCTGGCTAATCCGCTGAAATCAAATGCCTTAACCTTATCCCATGTTGATTGGGCTACTGGCAATGATTGAATATCGGGTAAAACCGTAACTGATTGTGGACTTTCATATTCACCGGGGTCCTTTATCCACGATGCCTGACCGAATCTTTTCCCATCCGCATGTCCGAAGTCAAACTTAGTCATATTCCATCACCTATAATTCCCCAGGCGTTGTTTCAAGCCCAGACCATAAATGCTTAATTAAAATATTAACGTTAACGCCACGCTTTGTTAAATCGGCACGTTGTTGTTCGATAGCATACGCTACATTTCCCGGACTTGTCCCTAACTGTAATTGATTATCGATCTCGGCTAAAGCGTCATCCGTATTAATCTTGCCTTCTAGGGATGATTGCGTTATTACCTTTGAACTTCCGCTACTGCTCCCCCTGCTACTACCACCGCTAGATTTTGCTTGGCTAACTGCCATTTGCCGTTCTAAATTGGCCTGTTGGATAGCCTGTGCCTGTTTAACCCACGTATCCCGACCCTCGTAAGTACCCATCATATCGCCAATCTTAATCTTCTGATTAGCTTCATCCATGGCCTTTCCCCAATCGAATGTCTTTTGTTGTAGAGTATCAGCGCCCTGATAATTTCCTGTGTAATTTGATGCTTTGATTTCATTATCAAAAGCATCCTGTTGTTGCCGGTAGTTGAAATCTTTGCCCCATTGATCCTCACTAGCAATTTGTGAACGCATAGCGAGTGTTGGCCTAGCTCCTGGTGGCAACTTAAACGATGGCTGTAGTGCTGGTTGCTTAGCTTGAGATTGGCTACCTTTGAGATAGCCACCATATGCACTCGCTGTGTCCTCTGCTGTTTTACCGAATACCCTTGTCGCTCCATTAATCTCTTGATCCGTTACGCCTGTTCCTGTACCGCCCAGAAATACATCGCCTTCCTTAAGTATGGTTTTTCCGGGAATGTACAAATTTACTCCCCGCCCTTGATTTGCTAAAACGTCCTGCTGTTTGCCATAAACCGTCAAATCAATTCAACTCCTTTTAGTTATAACAAAAGAGAGCCTTAATTCGCTCTCCCAATCCTAGGCACTGACCTATGCTACCGGGTTTTTTCTTACTTGGAATCTTTAATCCGTTCACTAGACTTGTAATAATGGGCTATGATCTTCTTTTTCAGTGGATGGACATCTATAGTTTGGGAATCTGTTTACCAAATAATCACCCCTTTCTAATAATTTTTATGTGAAAAGACCTCACCGCAATTAACCACGGCGAAGCCTTATAATTTTTTCTAACTTCCGATACCGTTCAATTATCGGAACTTAGATTGTGGGGAGATTAATGTATTACCAAGTAAGAACCATCATCAAGCCTGGTTTTTATTCCGGCAATAATCTCTCGTGGTGTGGAACCCTCTTCTTCCATGGTTTTAATTAGATTCAGTATATGTGTCACTATCCCTTGGAACCCGGCTGCATACGATTCAATATCCACGGCAACTTCAATACCGTTCAATTTTAAGAGTTCGTCTAACCCAGCGATCAAGTTCTGAAATAAAACTTCACGATTATTAATTAACATTTTAAGTCCTCTTTCTCACACGAGTTCCAAGGGTTGATAAACTGGTTCAGCTACCTGATTTCCGTGCGCATCCTTATGAAGTACATATCTTGGCATATGTTTGAGGGCCGGGAATGATTCATCTGCCTTATCCTTGATCCGTATCCGAAACTTCTCATTCCTATCCAGTTCCCGCCAATACATATGAAACATTACTTCAAACAAAGGTTGTTTGAGTTCGGTTTCAACCTTGTGTACGAATATTAGGTCCGAAAAGAAAGAGTTATTTACCCTTCCTAGTTTTTCAT
Source organism: Desulfosporosinus sp. (assembly GCA_035560775.1). Classification (GTDB taxonomy): domain Bacteria; phylum Bacillota; class Desulfitobacteriia; order Desulfitobacteriales; family Desulfitobacteriaceae; genus Desulfosporosinus. Next base: position 5,217 of record DATMYU010000032.1, on the reverse strand, counting down.
GGTACTTACGATACCTTGCCACTTCCTTTATATTGGTATTAATCAATTGTGCAAAGTCATGATCGGTGGCCACTAAACCGTACAACGTTTGCTCACTTATTCCCAATCTTTTGCTCCAACTTGATCTACTGAATATAAATTCACCATAATTTAGAGTGTAAATAATCATTTCGTAAGTGTCAGTTTTAGGTTCCTCGATATATCTGGCATTTGACAATATTTCGAACCATGCCTTGAAGTGGTCTGGGTCCTTGTATATCCAGTGGTCTTTGATGTCGCGGTATACTTTCACGAATCCTGCGTCAGCCATGCCATCACCTGACCATTCTTAGACCATTTTCAGTCTGGATAGACTGTTTTTCTTGATTCTCGATCCAAAGGTCTAGAGTTTCCTTGATAAAAAACACTCGACGGCCGATTCGGTAATGTGGCAGCTCCTTTTTTCGAACCATCTGGAGCAATTTATCGTATCCACAGCCTAAATGTTCGGCCGCCTCCCCTGGTAACATTCTTGTCATTTGACCGTCTCCTTCCCTCGATTCCTTTCTTGTGTTATGCCGAAGCCCTTGCTAAAGGGTTATCCTCCCACAGCCAAAGTGTTTTGTACTGACGACATATCAGAAATCCCGCCTGGTTCAATGTCATCTTTCTGCTTTTCACAATTAAGGAACCGTCTCGTTTATAATCTTTATCGCTAACTTGATAATTTGCTGCCATAAGGTCAAGTATTAAATCGCTTTCACCGTCCTTGATCCTTTCAGCTAGTTCCTCATTGCTCATAATTGGCACACACCCCCCGGAAGCGTTAAAAATATTTGTACAGGAATAATATCCGTGGGGAAACTCGTCTGTTTCAATCAGGCGGGTTTTTATTTTTTTATTGTCCAAACTTCCGGTAGTCCTTAGCCTTAATAACTACTTGTCTGCCCTTGGTCATTTCATACAGCCTCGATACTACCGCATCGCCTAATCTGCTCCCCAACTCCCTGAAACTAAGATTCGTTGTGAAAATAGTGGTTAATTTACTCCGATAACGACCATCGACAATTCTGAAGTATTGATCTTGTACCCATTCGGTAGCCTTTTCCTTACCGATATCATCAAAGAACACCACTGGAGTTGTTACCAGTCGTTTTATTCGTTCCTCAAGGTCCCTTGCTTCCCCGAATTGTGATTGCCTTAACTCTGCCATTAGGTCCGCTGTGATAACGAAAGCAACTGGTATTCTGTGCTTCATGAATTCATTCGCAATGATCGTGGCAAGCATGGTTTTTCCAGTTCCTACGGTTCCCATGAGTGCTAATCCCTTGTCGTAAGAACTTCGGCTGTATATTTCAGGTAACTGGGCAATGTACTTTTCAGCTTCAAGAAACAGCTCTCTGTTTTCAGGTGTGACCCTATAATCCTTCATCGTGTAGGCTCGTTGCTCTGGATCAATGCCCGAATTTTTAAACATTCGATTAATAGACTTTTGCTCCTTGCATACACAAGGCCTTGCTAACCAATCGTTACTTTCGTCGTCCCACACCACTGCTAACTCAGTATCATTGCAAATATCACAGTCCACGTGTGGTAGAGTTTGAGATTGGCCACTCTTCGTCTGCTTCTGCCTCTCCACTTGCAATCGAGCCAGTAAATCTTTCATTGGATTCATTCTTCTTGGTCCCTCCTTGCTTGTTGTCATAATTCCCCTCGATAACCTTTACCCAGTTGTTATCATTCTCAAGGAGCCAATCGAAGGTTGGCATCCACTTCCTTGGATTGTCACCTTTGAGAAAATTACTTAATTCCATTTTTGTACATATCTTCTCGAAGGCTTCAATGGTCTTAATTTCTGACCAACGTGTTCGTAGCTTTTCCTTCCGAGAATTAGACATTTTTTGGACTTTAGCAAAAGATACACAAACCCTATTGAAGATTTCCTGTAATTCAGAATAAGGAACTGGATCTGCACTCTCTTCTCTCTTCTCCCTATTACGAATACGATTACTACTATCGCTTACGCTTACGCTTACGAATACGGGTGCATTCGCATGTAATTGATTTCCGTTGATATCATTTGATATCATGCGTATACCTTCCATATTAGGCGTGGGGTATTTACTTTTGGAGGCTCTCACTTGTTGATGATTCTCCCACTTTGATAACTTTAGATATTGCCTGTCTTCATACTCGTAAAGAAAGATGAGTTTCGCTTCGATCAAAGCCTTGAGCCATTTTTCAATGTCCCTGTCTTTAATTCTGTCTATCCGCAAAGGGAAACACTTTGCTCTAAGTATTGATGTGTTTGCAAAAAAGATTCCGTAATCATCGCAAGTTACAATTAGGCGATAAAGGAATACTTCTGCCTCTGGCTCTAATGAATTGAGGTTTTCACTAGTACAAATGGTTTCCTTCAAAATTCGATTAGGCATCTTCTCCACCTACTCTTTTTCCGTGCTAAACCCGACGCCAGGGATCAGCGGGAATTAAATCCCGCTGATATCCTTAATGATTCTCTAGCATAAGGGCCACTGTGATAATAAAGTAGCAATTAGGATCGCTGCAGAGATACATTGGACAAGTTTCACCTTCAAATTTCCAATCACTCTCTCTAATTTCTAAGTTTTTGAAAATCCCTCTAAGTATTGTTAGGACACGATCGGCAGAGTTGTGTCCTTTTACCTTAATGACGATTTCAGTCAAAGAACCAATCATCCCATTGAAATGGACAGAGTCGATATCTGAGCATTCCGCGAGCATTGCAAGCTCTCCGTACTGTTCTGCTGTGATGCCCTCCATTTTACTGTCATAAAAGTGCCACGATCCATCTTCCAAGATGCTAAAACTTACTTTGTTGCCATTATCATCTTTACACTCAAGAAGAACCCCACCAGCATCCTCGTTTTTATCCACTCCTAAAACGTCTGTTATCGTGCACCCCTTTAAGGCCATTAACTCCTGATGATTACAAACCTCAACCATCACAATCTTCTTTTCCATCTTTAAAATCCCCCTCAAATTTAATTAAGCGATTGGAGACTGTCTTTCGATAATTGGCAAGATACCTCTCTTGTTCTTTAGCAAGTCATAAATAAACAATCTACCTTTTTGTGTCCAGTAAGTATGAAGTTTGCTTCGTTCCTCGTCGATCACTTGGGTCTTGCTTTGGGTGTACCCTTTGTCAGCGTGACCTTGATATAAAATCCAACAATCACCTTGCTTAAACTGTATTTTTTCCTCGTGCAGAATTTGGTTAAGCGCCATACCTGACAAGCCATAGTCCTTTGCAATCTTCGTTATGGCTAGCAGTGACTTGTTTTGCAGGATTAGGTCGTAATACGTTGCCTTAGGTTTTAACTCATTGATAATTTGGTCTTTCTGCATTCCATTGAGTTGGAGCACTTCGTTCTTTTCAGCTAGGTCGGCTGCTAGGCGTAAGGCTTCGGATAGGGATCGCGGGATACTGATCTGGGTCAACTGGCTTTTCGCGTAATAATCATCTACCAGCATTTCATAAGCTTCCCACGCTTTATCCGTATTGAGAGATTTGGCATGGAGCCATGCCCCTTTTTCTGGCCAAAGATAAAGTTTGTTCATGTTTGGCGGCAAATCAATTTGATTTTTTGCCTTAAAATCCTTTAGCGCTGCACCTTCAAGCAAGATGAAATGCTTTCCTTCGGTATACCGCTCTTTGTTGCGGTTGAAATTGTTTACTATAAGTTGAGCGTCAGCCTCATATGCTTCTGCCAATTGAGCTGTCGTTAGAATCCTTTGTCGTTGATAATCGATAGGAATCAAGGTATTCATGTAATTTAAAGACTCTCTTTGTTGTGGTATAATATTTTCAACTAAATTTTGCATCGAATTCCTCTTCCCAACCCAGCTTTAAGCCCTGGGTTATTTTTTTGCTTACTTTTTACGCTCGGTCTGCCCAAGGTTGGACTTTTTCTATTTAGCAGTGCATTGTTTGCATGAACGCATGATCTGAGCGACCGCTCCCCTTGGCGTTGGGTCTCCAACTCCAAATATATTTTTTGAATCCAAGGTATCTTCTTTATTAGCCCTAACAGCTGCTTTCTTGAACTTGTCCCTGTTTTTAGACATGAAAAATCCTCCTTCTGGATAACGACATGGTCGACGTCAGCAAGGTATTCTCGTATTATTGATTTACATCAAAGGTTGTTCGGAAAGGAATTCATACACAGGATTGTTTTATCTCGACATTTTTTAGCGCTTGTATAATAGAGAAGACGCGGTTTTTTTCATTTTCATTTAATTCCTTACGAAGTAGCCGAGAAAAGTTACCTTCGTGGATACCGTACGCTTCAGCTACTTGCCATTGCTTTAATCCTGCGCTTACGATAGCCAACCTGATTTCTTGGTTCTTAATAACCATATCTAAACCTCCTTTACATCTATCGGTGTTGATGTTATCATCATAGCATGATATAAATGTGCATGGTGCACAAAGGGGGCACGTTCGTTGTATAACTTCCCTAGCCTTATTTCTCAACTAAATTTTCGCCCAAGAAAAAGGCCTTGCACTAATGTTCAGCTCGTTTATGAAGAAAATGAGTACTACATACATTGGACACTCGGTAAATCATCGATACTTACCGAAGAGGAAACGCTTAGCTTTAATAAGGACACCGGAGATCTCTTATTAACCCTTGGTATGTTCTCGTTAACAATTGGCTGGAATAACGATAAACAACTTTCTTCGCAGTACAGGGATTTTTATCTTCAATGCGTAAACTATTGGAAAAAATGGGGGCCTCTTTATCCGATACCAGGAAAGAAATACTTTAGTGATAAAAATGAACCCTATTTCAGAACTAACCTAATTGATTTAGCAACATTAGGCCTTACCGATCTTTTTATCAGCGTCTTTTGGAATAAGCCGGATGATGAAATCGTTGTCGAAGGTCTAAAAAGGTTTTTTGAGCTAGTCGTGTCTTGTAATTATTACTATACTGAGCACCCAAATGAGAAATCCGAAAAACCGAATATCTGGTATTCCCTTCCTGCCATAGTAGACGGTCAACCAGTAATCGATTGGTCTTACGGTAAACATAAATTGAAATCTAAGGGAGCGCTTGGCTTATATCTGTTACACCCATCAGATAAGGAATTAGAGAATATTTTAAATGATGATGAAGCAAAAATAAGCTGGGTAAAACAGAACCTTTTGCAAAACATAGCCGACTATATAAATAGACAGAGTATTAATTATAA
>DATMYU010000031.1:0-10642 GCA_035560775.1 Desulfosporosinus sp. | reverse complement strand
TACTCTTACCAAGTCGAATATTATCAAAAGGAGAGAAAAGAATTGATTAAGAAAAATCTAGTTATTAATGGTATTCATCAGCAAATAATTGCCGATGGAGAAGTTACTCTACTAAATGTATTGCGGGGTCAACTGCACTTAACCGGAACTAAATTAGGGTGCGGAAAAGCTCAATGTGGTGCATGTTCCGTCATTATAGATGGAAAGGTCATCCGCGCTTGTGTCACTAAAATTAAACGGGTTGTCGAGAATGCACAAATTACGACAATCGAAGGAGTAGGTACCGAGAAACACTTACATCCTTTGCAACTAAGCTGGATGATTCACGGAGCTGCGCAATGTGGTTTCTGTAGTCCGGGATTCATCGTTTCGGCTAGACAGCTTTTAGAAGAAAATATCAATCCTACTCGAGAAGAAGTTCGAGATTGGTTCCAAAAACACAGAAATGCCTGCCGTTGCACAGGGTACAAGCCTTTAGTTGACGCAGTCCTGGATGCTGCTCGGTTAATGCGGGGCGAGGTTGCTACTGAAGACCTATTCGCAAAATTGCCGGCTGATGGCACAATTATTGGTACTGACTACATTCGTCCTTCCGCTATGGCTAAGGTTTGCGGTACTTGGGAATTCGGTGCTGATGCTGGACTCAAATTGCCTAAAGAAACTCTGCAACTGAAATTGGTTCAGGCTAAGGTTTCTCATGCCAATATTCTTTCTATCGAAACATCTGAAGCGGAAAAAATGCCTGGTGTTTATAAAATTATCACGTACAAAGACGTTATCGGTAAAAACCAAATCACTGGATTAATTACATTCCCGACGAACAAAGGTGATGGCTGGGATCGTCCGATTCTCTGCGAGAAAAAAGTTTTCCAGTTTGGTGATGCAATAGCTATTGTTGCCGCTGATACTGCTGCACATGCTCAGGCCGCCGTTGATAAAGTAAAAGTGGAGCTCGAATTACTCCCTGAATATATGAGCGCTCCTGCCGCCATGGCAGATGATGCCATTGAAATTCATCCAGGAACACCAAACGTTTATTTCGAAACCCAAGTCGTAAAAGGAGCCGATACTGTGCCATTAATGAAAGCTGCTGATGTAGTCGTTGAAGATAGCTTTTACGTTGGACGTCAGCCTCATCTACCGCTTGAGCCCGATGTCGGATATGCTTTCTTTGATGAAGAAGATAATTTGATCGTCCATTCCAAGAGTATTGCCATTCATCTCCATCAGGCTATGATTGCGGCTGGAATTGGATATCCTTCAGATAAACTGATTTTAGTACAACTCCCAACAGGTGGAACCTTTGGTTATAAGTTCAGCCCAACGATTGAAGCCCTATTAGGGGTTGCGGCAGTTGCTACAAAAAGACCTGTCTACCTTGAGTTTGACTATTATCAGCAAACGACTTATACCGGAAAACGTTCTCCTTTCTTTATTGACTGTAAATTCGGGGCCACTAAAGAAGGCAAAATAACTGCTATGGAAACTGACTGGTCAGTAGACCATGGTCCATATTCAGAATTCGGCGACCTGGTCACCATGCGGGGTAGCCAGTTCATTGGTGCCGGATATATGATCCCCAATATTCGTGGTGAAGGACGTACTGTATGTACAAACCATGCTTGGGGTTCTGCATTCCGGGGCTACGGATCTCCTCAAAGTGAATTCGCTTCCGAGGTCCTAATGGATGAACTCGCTGAAAAACTTGGTATGGATCCATTTGAACTGCGTTATAAAAACGTTTACAGACCTGGTGACACCACGCCTACCGGCTGTGAACCAGAAGTTTACTGCATGGTTGACATCATGGATAAACTTAAGCCTGCTTATGAATTAGCACAAGAATGGGCTAAACAGCCAGCATCATCAGCTGATATGAAACGCGGAATTGGAATGTCCATCGGTATCTATGGGTCAGGCCTCGACGGAGCTGATAGTTCTGCGGTTAACGCGGAGCTCACTGCAAATGGTGTAACAATTTTCTCTTCATGGGAAGATCATGGTCAAGGTGCGGACATGGGAACCTTAACGATCGCTCATCAGACGTTACGTCCCTTGGGAATTAAACCGGAAGATATTAAACTGGTTATGTGTGATATGGCAGTAACCCCTAACAGCGGACCTGCTGGTGGAAGTCGTTCTAATGTTATGTGTGGTAATGCCACTCGGGTTGCGTGCGAATTGTTATTGAAAGGCATCACGAAAGCAGATGGATCCTTCCGCACCTATCAAGAGATGGTTGCCGAAAAGTTACCAGTCTATTTCGAAGGTTCATGGACCGCTCCTGCTAAAGAGTGCGATGTAACGACTGGACAAGGGGCTCCGTTCTCTGTCTATATGTATGGAGCCTTCTTGTCTCAAGTGGAGGTCAATATCACAACAGGTAAAACTGTCGTTGAGAAAATGACTATGGTAGCAGATTGTGGAACAATTATCAATAAATTAGTGGTAGATGGACAACTCTACGGTGGTTTGATCCAAGGTCTTGGTCTAGCGTTGAGTGAAGATTTCGAAGATCTTAAGAAACACATAGATTTGGTTGGTTGCGGACTACCATATATCAAAGATGCCCCGGACAATATAGAACTCTTTTATGTAGAGACCTATAGACCTGCTGGTCCTTTTGGTGCAGCGGGATCAGGGGAATTACCTCTGACATCCCCTCATGCTTCAATCATTAATGCTATTTTCAACGCTACTGGCGTAAGAATTACTCATTTACCTGCTCGTCCAGAAAAAGTACTGGCAGCGCTTAAAGCTAAGAAATAATTACTCAACTTTGCCCACGGAACCTAAAGCTGGAAAAGTTCAACTAAACTTAAGATGGAGTGTACACTCCATCTTAAGTTGGTTTATTTAATACCAGTCAGAAAGTATAAGTTTCGGGTGGCATAAGTGCAACTAAGGCGGCCGCCGGCGGTCCCTTCTCGCCTTCCTTGGCTACAGGGACACTCAGCCCATCCTTGGCCAGCGGTAGCTTCTCGCCATCCTTGGCTACAGAGACACTATGGCCATCCTTGGCCTGCGGCTGACAGAATGACTAATACGTGCGAAGACAGTGTCTTCGGGCGCCAGCCAAGTTTTCTTTATCTATCGTAGGTTCCCTACGTTTACGCCACTCAATCAGAAAGTGTGACTTTCTGGAGGTAAGTGCAGCTAAAGAAGTAAAGGAAGTGGGTGATGCTGATGGAACAGGATGAACTTAAAAGAGAAGAAGATAAGTGTATCCAAGAATATCCCCCAGCCTGTACAGCAGGTTGTCCAATCCATGTAGATGCTCGAAAATTGATGTTGGACATTCAAAAACAGGACTTGAAAAGCGCCTTAGCAACATTGCAAAAAAAACAGCCCTTTCCCGGAATTATTGGTCGGATTTGTGATCATCCTTGTGAGGATGTATGTATTCGCAAAGATGTAGGAACGACAATCGCTATATCAGCTCTTGAAAGGTTTTGTGTACAAAATCAAACCGCAACCAGCAAAAAAATGAAAGTTCCCCCCAAAAGCCAGACAGTTGCGGTAGTTGGTTCAGGATTAAGGGGCCTGACTGCAGCCTATGACTTGGCGAAAAAAGGATATAAGGTTAGTCTGTTCGAGAAAGCAGATTGCCTTGGCGGAAACCTGTGGGATTTCCCGGAACACCAATTACCCCCAGAAGTTATCGTCGAGGAACTGTCCGTATTAAACCGACTTAGCATTCAAATACAGCTAAACACTAAAATAACTCGGGAGAGTTTAGCCAAGCTCCGAGAAGAATTTGACGTAGTGTATCTCGGTCTTGCAGAGCGATCTAATGATGTAATGGAGTTATTGGTTGAACAGTCGTGGGTCGACCAGGTCACTTGTGTTACACAGATCCCTGGATTATTTAGTGGGTCAATTGTGAGTAATAATTCCCCCATTAAGTCAGTTGCTGATGGTCGAAAGGCTGCAGTTTCTATAGATAGATATTTGCAGGGGGTTTCCTTAACTGGCTCCCGTGAAGCTGAAGAGCCTTATGAGACTAAACTTTACGTCAATACTAAGGGGATTCCTCCGCTGGCTGCGGTGCAAATGAAAGACGAGATCGGAGGGTACACGCCCGAGGAAGCTGTTCAAGAGGCAGGTAGGTGCTTGAACTGTCAATGTCTTGAATGTGTGAAGGCCTGCATATATATGCAAGAATATGGTAGTTATCCAAAAAAATATTTAAGGCAAATATACAATAATGATTCTATCGTTATGGGTTTGCGCCAAGGAAATAAAATGATAAATTCCTGTAGCCTGTGTGGGCAGTGCGCTGCAATTTGTCCTCAAGGCCTAGACCTGGGGAAGACCTGTAAAGCAACTAGGGAGAGCATGGTGAGCAAAGGGAAAATGCCCCCCTCAGCTCACGATTTTGCCCTGCGGGATATGGCCTTTAACAACAGTGAAGAATTTGCCTTGACCAGACATCAACCTGGTTACAATCATAGTAAGTACGTTTTCTTCCCTGGTTGCCAATTAAGCGCCTCATCCCCGGAACAGGTAGAAAAAGTTTACGCTTATTTATCAGAAAAGCTTAGCGGAGGAGTAGCTCTCATGTTACGTTGCTGTGGTGCTCCGGCTGATTGGGCAGGTGATCAAGAGCTGTTCCAAAACAGTTTGCAGGTTATGGTTGAGCAGTGGGAAAGCTTAGGTAAACCTCAACTCATCGTAGCCTGTTCCACCTGTCACAGTATGTTCCGAGACAAGTTTCCAGAGCTAGTCTCTCTATGGGAGTTAATGGCTGATTTAGAGTTACCTGATCGAGGTTCTAATGTAAGTGGAGGCAAAGTGGCTGTGCAGGATGCTTGTACTACAAGACATGAACCGATCATTCAGGATGCCGTCCGACACATCTTAACGAAGCTGGGCTATGAAGTTGAAGAATTGCCCTACAGCAAAGAACGAACCAAGTGTTGTGGCTTTGGAGGGTTGACGTCTTTTGCCAATCCGGAATTGGCGGGACAGATCGTTGAAGAACGCATTAGTGAAAGCACAACAGACTATGTAGCCTACTGTGCCATGTGTAGAGATAATTTTGCAGCCAAGGGTAAACGCACGTTTCATTTATTAGATCTGATTTTTGGAACGAACCTTGAAGAGGCCGCTATCAGGCCTAGGGTTGGATTTTCCTATCGGCATGAGAACCGGGCAAAACTCAAAAGAAAGTTATTACATTCGCTGTGGAAAGAAGCTCCACAGGAAAAGGAAGGGGCGTATCGAACTATCAACCTACTGTTAAATGAAAGAATTCTGGAAATTATGGAAGAGCGGCGTATTCTTATAGAAGATATTCAACAAGTCATAGAATCTGCCGAGCGAACAGGACAGAAATTCATTAATCCGGACAATAGTCACAGCTTAGCCCACTTCCGCCCTTTCAAGGTGACCTTTTGGGTTGAATACCAACCACAGGAGCAAGGGTATATGGTGCTTAATGTTTATAGCCACAGAATGGAAATCTTGGAGGATGGTCATGAATAACTCACCAAAACAGACTAAGAAAACCCCTTGGAAGTGTGGCAAATGTGGAGGAGAACTCCAGCTGGGTACGATAAGAGCCTCCTACTTGGGCAATGAGTTCGAGGTTGAGGAACTAAAATGTCTAAACTGTGGATATGTGTTGATTACTGAGGAATTGGCTTTAGGCAAGATGTTCGAGGTTGAACAAAGCCTTGAGGATAAGTAGAGGGGGAGCAAGATGGCAGTCGATACTTTTCGCATGTTTCAATTAGCCACTCAGGGATTTTGCTGTAGTCAGATTATATTAATTCTAGGTTTAGATGAACAGGAAAAAGAAAACCCCGACTTAATTAGAGCAATGCATGGTCTATGTGGCGGCATAGGAAGGTCGGGGAAAACCTGCGGTGCACTAACCGGGGGGGTATGTTTAATTGGGTTAATCTTTGGGAAGGGAACACCCATCGAATCTGGTCACGTCAGAATCAACTTTATGATCAATGAGCTGATGGAGTGGTTTGAAAAAACGCATGGCAGTATTGACTGCGATGGGATCTTAGACCAATCCTTGGACTCTGGCAATGCGTATCCTGTGCAATGCGGCAATATTGTTTCAGCTACTTATAGTAAAGTGCAAGAGATACTAGAAACCTATGCAGAAGATCCTGAGTCAGATGACGAGGATTGAAAAAACTGTGAATAACAATGAGTTTAAATTATATGAGAGTGACGTTCTGCGCCTTGCCACAGGCGAAACTCTAAGACCAGGGGGGTTCTTCTTAACAGATTTGGGCGTCAAATGTTGTGACTTTCTCCCGGGTGCTAGGGTGCTCGATGTGGGCTGCGGCAACGGTGCAACAGTTGAGCGGCTGATTTCTCTTTATCAGCTTCGGGCCCTAGGTGTTGACCCTTCAGAGAAGTTATTAGAGATTGGAAAAAAGAAGAATCCAGGCTTAAACCTGATTCAAGGGTTGGGAGAAGATCTACCCTTTCCCCTTGACGACATGGACGGGGTGTTTGCAGAGTGTGCTTTGTCCGTAATGGAGGACCTAGATCAGGTTCTAAAAGAGATTTCCAGAGTGCTCAAACCGGCTGGATGGTTGGTGATTAATGATGTCTATGCTAGAAATCCCGAAGGCCTCAAACCCCTTCAGGAACTGAATCTCGACGCATGTATACGCAGAGCATTGCCAAAGGAGCAGTTAATTAGTAAGCTTGTTGAACACGGTTTTAACATCGTCAATTGGCGTGATCATACGAATCTATTGACCCAACTAACGGTCAACCTAATCATGACCCACGGCTCTATGACCAAGTTTTGGCTTAAGTCTTCCTCGTGCTCAGGCTCAGTTGATCCTATCCTGGCCCAAGCGGCGATTAAGCAAGCGAAGATGGGATATTTTCAACTGATTGCCAAAAAGAATGCTAGTTGCAGTTAGTGAGGAATAAAACATGTATGGTATGGACGAAAGCTTAATTTCCACGACAGAAAGTTTGTGTCCGGAATGTTTGAAGAGGATTCGGGCTCAAAGAGTGCTTAAGGGGGAAAACGTTTATCTTGTCAAACGTTGCCCTGAACATGGGGAATACCAAACCCTGCTTTGGCGGGGAAGCCCTCACTGGGAATCGTGGGTTAGGCCTACGATCCCAACTCCACCTAAGGAGTGTTTCACACAAGTTGAGAAAGGCTGTCCCTTTGATTGCGGCTTATGCAAAGACCATTATAAGACGACCTGTACGGCTTTAATAGAGGTTACTCAGCGTTGTAATCTGGCACCGAGAGAGACGAACCTTCATTAGATGTGATAGAAACGTGGTACAAGAACGTACTTGCTGCCAGTGGCCCTGTCAATATCCAGTTATCAGGTGGTGAGCCAACCCTCAGAAATGACTTGCCCGAGATAGTGGCAATGGGAAGAACACTGGGCTTTGAGTTCATCCAGCTTAACACGAATGGCTTGCGGTTGGCTGAAGATCCCAGCTTTTTGAGTCGCTTAAAAGAGGCGGGTCTTAGCTCCATATTTCTACAATTTGACGGCACTGAGGACCAGATTTATCAGTCCATCAGGGGGCGCAGGCTTCTTGATATTAAGACCAAAGCTATAGAGCACTGCGGAAAACAGGAGATTGGAGTTGTGTTAGTGCCAACTCTGATACCGGGCATAAACACTCATAATATCGGTGGGATCATTAAGTTCGCCTTAGAAAATCATCCCGTTATTAGAGGTGTGCACTTCCAACCCGTGAGCTATTTCGGAAGAATCCCTCAAGAACCCACGGACCAAGACCGAATAACCCTGCCGGAGGTCATTCAATCAATCGAGGAACAGACAGATGGATTAATTAAAGCAGCGAATCTTAAACCCCACAATGGCCGATGCTCCTTCAGCGGTAGTTTTACTAGGCAATCTGATGGGATATTAAAGCCCGTGATCAGTGCCTGTTGTTCCGGGCCGGAACGAGCAGATGAGTTAGCTCGAAAAACGCGAACCTTTGTAGCAAGGCAGTGGGCGGGAACCGCTAAGGTATCCCTTCAGTCACCTCCTAGCAACTCTTGGGACAATTTAATTCAAAAGCTAACAACCTATGCTTTTTCCATCAGTGGTATGGCTTTCCAAGATGTGTGGAATGTAGATATAGACAGATTAAGGAATTGTTGTATTCATGTGGTAAGCCCGGAGGGCAAGCTAATTCCTTTTTGCGCTTATAACCTCACTGATAAGCAGGGACACTCAATTTATCGGAAGGGGAAATAGGGTTTGGACATAAAAACTACCTCACTTGAGCCTTGGATAAAGCGTAAAATTACAGGAGATAGCTCAGGAGCTTTAACCCGAAAGGAAATCGAGGACTACCAGTTGGTCAAACTGCAGGAAACGCTTGACTGGGTAAACATTAAAAGCCGTTTCTATACACGTTTGTTTTCTGGTCTAAATTGTAAGATATCCAGTTTTCAGGACATGTTAAAATTGCCCTTTACTACGTCTGAAGACTTAAAAGATAATCCTCTCGATTTCTTGTGTGTTTCCCAAAATGAGATTAGCAGGATCGTCACTTTACAGAGCTCCGGTACAACGGGTAAACCTAAACGGTTGTTCTTTACTGAGGCAGATCAGGAATTGACCATTGATTTTTTCCATCATGCAATGTTAACTTTAGTAAGAATGGGAGATCGGGTTTTGATTTTGTTGCCGGGGGACACACCGGGAAGTGTCGGAGATTTACTTAAAATAGGTTTAGAGCGAGCGGGTGTAATCGGAATTGTCCACGGACTGGTTACTGATCCGGAGGCAACTCTTGAACAGATTAAACGAGAAAAGATTAACATTTTAGTTGGGATACCCACTCAAGTATTGAGCTTAGCTAGAGTGAAAAATTCTAAGGTTAATTTATTCGCCTTGAGTTTGAAAAGCGTTTTATTGAGTACAGATTATGTACCTAAGGTTATTGTGCAAGAACTTGAAAAGGCTTGGGGATGTAAGGTGTTTAATCACTATGGCATGACTGAGATGGGATTGGGTGTTGGAATTGAATGTAAAGGTTTTTGTGGTTATCATCTTCGCGAAGCAGATCTCTATATAGAAATTATCGATCCTAGTTCGGGACTGCCCGTTGTGGATGGACAACTAGGAGATGTGGTATTCACTTCTTTGACAAGAACAGCTATGCCTTTAATTCGTTATCGCACTGGTGATATGTCGAGGTACATTCCAGGCCCCTGTGTATGCAATACGATATTGAAGCGACTAGAACTGATCAAGTCCAGAGATCGGGTTTATCTGACCCAAGCCGATTACCTAACCATGGCGGACTTCGATGAGGTTTTGTTTGAGTTGGAGAACGTTCTCGATTTTCAGTTAACCCTAACAGGGGGTAGGCAAGAACAGCAGTTAAGGCTTGATGTTAAGTTAAAAGGACTGGTCAGATTGGAAATAGAAAATCTGGTACTAAAGGCATTGGACAAAATCCCTGTAGTAAGAGCTGCCAGACAGAATGGCAGCCTGAGGGTGTTTCCCTATTTTGTATCAAGCTCTGCAGTGATATCCCAAAAAGGAACAGCTAAAAGACAGATTCAAGACAAGAGAGGGAGTGTCTAAAATCTTTGCGCAGAGAAATAAAGATAAGGATTGCTTAGCCGCAATCATAGTTGCTGCAGGATATTCTTCTCGAATGAAGAGTTTTAAGCCACTCTTGTCTCTGGGTGGGAGCACCGTTCTAGAAACAGCTGTCCGAATTTTTCTTAATTCAGGTATTAGAGATATCCGGGTAGTGACTGGGCACCGAGCGAACGAATTATCGCCTATCATAGATAGACTAGAGGTTCAGACCATAGTCAACGCTAATTTTTCCGAAGGGATGTTTTCTTCGATTACTGTCGGGGTTAAAAGCCTAACAGCGGGGGTAAAAGGTTTCTTCCTATTACCTGTTGATAACCCGAACGTTAACCGGAACACCTTAGAAAAGCTCCAGACCGCGTTCTTCTCAACTGAATTTGGTATTATCTATCCATCCTATCAGGACGTAAGGGGACATCCACCCTTAATTGCTAGTAGTTATGTGAACAAAGTATTGGCATGGCATGAACCTGGTGGAATGAGGGCCTTACTAGAACAGTATGAACATGACGCCGTAAATGTTAAGGTTGAAGACCCGGGCATTTTGCTGGACATGGATACTCCAGAAGACTACCAACAGATGTTGAAGTACTGTGGAGATTTGGAGAATCAGATACCCTCGGAAGAAGAGTGTTATACTATAATAAAAAGCGCTAAGACTCCAGCAAAAGTGATTAATCACTGCAAACAGGTTGCTCAGTTAAGCTGTGCAATCGGTTGTTCTTTGACTAGGGCCGGCTGTCATATGAACCTTGAGTTAATAAGGGCAGCGGCACTGCTGCATGACTTGGCCAAAGGTAAACCCAACCATGCACAAGTTGGAGCTGATATACTAGTGAATTATCCCAAGGTCGCAGAAATTGTTGCCGAACACACTGACATTTGGCTTACCCCTGATCAACCCATTGCAGAAAAAGAAATCGTCTATTTGGCGGATAAACTTGTCATAGGCGACCAGATTATGTCACTTCAGGACAGATTCGCAGGCCCCTTGGAACAGTGCAAGGGCGATTCTGAGGTGATGGGGAAGATTAAGCAACGCTTTAGGAATGCAGAAATAATAC
>DATMYU010000030.1:0-6590 GCA_035560775.1 Desulfosporosinus sp. | reverse complement strand
GTGGAGGGACTGGCCCGATGAAACCCAGCAACCGGCCTTAAAGGCAGTGGTGCTAATTCCTGCAGGATTTTCCTGAAAGATGAGTTGAGCTGAAGGCTATCTGCAAACTCTTCTTTAAAAAAGAAGAGTTTTTTATTTTACCTACAGACAACCACTGAGAACGAAAAGGGGATAGAATGATGAAAAATAATAAGAATGATGTACGGGTGGGGTTGCTGGGGTTTGGAACAGTAGGACAAGGTCTTGTCCAAGGGATAAATTTGCAAATCAATAATATTTGCGGTCGGCTTGGCGCTCCGCTGAAAATTCAAAGGGCCTTGGTTCAAGATACTAAAAAGAAAAGAATCGTTGGCTTACCTGAATTAACAACGGATGCCCGCGATATTTTGGAAGATCCGGATATTGATATCGTGGTAGAAGTAATGGGAGGGGAACAACCGGCTAATGCCTATATTAGGCAAGCTTTGGGACAAAGAAAACAGGTTGTAACCGCTAATAAGTTGTTGCTTGCTTTACACGGCCCAGAACTCAAAGCTCTTGCTCGCCGCAATGGGACTGGCCTGCTATATGAAGGAAGTGTTTTAGGTGGGATTCCAATCTTACGCACAATTCAAAGGGGCCTTTGTGGAGATCGAGTGGAGGAAATCAGAGGGATTTTTAATGGCACAACGAACTTTATTTTGACACGGATGTCTGATTTAGGCGAAGATTATGGGACGGCACTTCGTCTTGCTCAGGAAGCAGGGTATGCCGAAGCAGATCCGACAATGGATGTTAGTGGTTTAGATGCCGCCTGTAAATTAGTAATTCTCAGTCGAGAGTGTTTTGATTTGGGTTTTGAGCTTAACGATGTGACGATGTCTGGAATTGAACAAATAGATCAACGGCAAATAGCTTTGGAGAAGGGACAGGGGCGCATTCCAAAATTGATCGCCTGTGCCAATCCTCAAAATAAGGAGATCAGAGTTGGCGTCGAATGGTTACCGGCTACCGATTTGTTAAGTCGAGTCTCTGGGGTTCAAAATGCTCTCACTTTGCGGACGATTTTAGCTGGCGAACTTTTTTGGAGTGGCCCTGGAGCGGGTGGATTGGCTACTGGGGGGGCTGTTTTGGGCGATATTATGGAAGCGGCGGAGAGGGTCCTCATTGAACGCAATCTAGGTTTTTTACAAGCGGGGAGATAAGTTATCGGCCGGAATCCTTTGCCGAGAGTGAAGTTGTGATACTCACCTTCTATTCCTCTCGGTAAACTTGACAACGCCTCTATTTATGTCATATGATAGCAACAATTAAATAAATAATTCTCATTCAGAGTGGTGGAGGGACTGGCCCGATGAAACCCAGCAACCGGTCTTAGAGGCAGTGGTGCTAAATCCTGCAGGATTTTCCTGGAAGATGAGTTGAGTCAAAAGCTCTATGAATTCTTCCTGAAGAGGGAGAATTTTTTATTAGGAGGAGATACACAATGAAAATTAATACAACACTAGCCCAAATAGGGAATCGAAGAGACGCTACTGGTGCTATAAGTTTTCCAGTCTATTATTCGGCGACGTTCAGCCACCCGGCGCTGGGAGAAAGCACAGGATTCGATTATTCACGTTCCGGTAATCCTACCCGTCAGGTTTTGGAACAGGCGATTGCCCAGTTAGAAGGTGGAATAGCAGGTTTTGCCTTTTCTTCTGGA
Organism: Desulfosporosinus sp.; assembly: GCA_035560775.1. Classification (GTDB taxonomy): domain Bacteria; phylum Bacillota; class Desulfitobacteriia; order Desulfitobacteriales; family Desulfitobacteriaceae; genus Desulfosporosinus. The sequence continues at coordinate 4,906 of DATMYU010000030.1, read as the reverse complement.
ATGGCAGCAATTACGACCTTATTGGCTATGTTTAAATCGGGTGATCACCTAATTGTGACAGAAGACTTGTACGGAGGTACGTATCGCTTATTGAGTGATGTTTTTTCTAATTATGGAATTGAGGTCTCTTATGTTGATACAAGCAATGTCGATAGCGTACGTGAGGTGATAAGACCTTGTACCAAGGCCATACTCTGTGAAACGCCTACCAACCCGTTATTGAGAGTAGCGGATATTAGGAAACTATCTGAATTGGCAAAAACAAGAAATATTTTGTGTATAGTAGACAACACTTTTATGACTCCGATTTTACAACGCCCTTTAGAACTAGGAGCAGACATTGTCATTCATAGTGCGACCAAATTTATCGGCGGGCATAATGATGTTGTGTCTGGATTAGTGGTCGTCAACAATGAACAACTCGCCGAAAAAATTGGCTATTTGCAGAATGCTATGGGAGCAGTCTTAGGTCCTCAAGACTGTTGGCTATTGATTAGAAGTCTAAAAACCTTAGGACTGCGTATTACTGCCCAAGAAACAAATGCTAAAGTGCTTGCCCATTGGCTAACAACTCAGCCTTTAGTTAAAAAAGTTTATTATCCTGGGTTACTAGAACATCTGGGCCATAATGTTCAAAAATCGCAGGCGGAAGGCTTCGGAGGAATGATCGCTTTTGAGTTAGAAAGTTTGGAGCTTGTCCCTAAAGTGCTAAGGAGAGTCAAAACTATTTCTTTCGCAGAAAGCCTTGGTGGGGTAGAAAGCCTAATAACTTATCCATGGACCCAGACCCATGCAGACCTGCCGATTGAAACAAGAGAGCGCCTGGGGGTTAACGATTGTTTACTGAGACTCTCTGTCGGAATCGAATATGTACAAGATTTAATCGATGATTTAGCACAGGCTATAGGAGGAGAAGACGATGCTCAAGGGTAAAGCTTTTAATACTCGCTTATTACATGCGGCCGCTGACAGAGATCCTTTTACTGGAGCGGTAAGTATTCCGATTTATCAGGTGTCTACGTTCCATCAAGATCCAGATAAACCAGGAGACTATGATTATTCACGTTCTGGAAATCCTACCCGTAAGGCCTTGGAAGATCTGATTGCCCAGCTTGAAGGAGGGGTCAGAGGCTTCGCTTTTGCCTCAGGCATGGCAGCAACAAGTTCGGTCCTCATGCTTTTTCAGCCAGGTGACCACTTAGTTGTCAGTGAAGACTTATACGGAGGATCTTTTCGAGTTTTAACGACCGTTTTCGATCGCTGGGGTCTCAAGATCAGCTTCGTTGATTCTTCGGACTCTGAGGCAGTAGAAAAGGCTATAACTCCGAGCACAAAGGCCTTATTTATCGAAACTCCTTCTAATCCCTTACTGAAGATAAGCGATTTAAGAGAACTTGTGAAAATCGCCCAACGGCATAACCTGATTACCATCGCAGATAATACATTTCTAACGCCGTATCTTTGTAGACCCTTAGAACTGGGGGTCGACATAGTCATTCATAGTGCTACAAAGTTTTTGAACGGGCATAGTGATGTCTTAGCTGGACTTGTCGTAGCAAAAGATCAGGAATTTGCTGATAAGATTGGATTTTTGCAAAACGCTCTAGGAGGGGTACTGGGCCCTCAAGATTCTTGGCTTTTGATAAGAGGTCTAAAAACGCTAGGCATAAGACTTGATCGGCAATCCGCGAACGCCCAGATTATGGCCAATTGGTTTCAAACTCAACCTTGGGTGGAAAAGGTTTATTATCCTGGCTTAGAGTCTCACCCTGGTCGCCAGGTGCTTTCTGAAATTGCCTCAGGTTTTGGAGCCATAGTGAGTTTCAAAGTAAAAGAACCGGAAATCCTGGATAAACTTGTCCGTAACTTGACATTACCTGCTGTAGCCGTAAGCCTTGGAGCAGTGGAAAGCATTCTCACTCATCCGGTCACAATGTCGCATGCTGCAATGGCTCCAGCCCAGAGAGATAAGCTTGGCATATCAAATAATTTGTTGCGCCTTTCAGTGGGGTTAGAGGATACTTTTGACCTAATCGATGATTTTTTAAAGGCCATTAAGTGAGGAGGAATTCTAATGTCTTATAGAGTAGCTGTAGCGAGCAGTGATGGTAAATATGTCAATGAACATTTTGGTCGAGCAAAACAGTTTTTGATTTTCAATGTTGACGATAACCAACCTGAGTTCTACGAATTGCGTAAAAATGATCCACCTTGCACCGGAGATGGTCATAATCAGGACCAAATGTCAAGAACAGTGGAATTGCTGGCAGATTGCAAGGCCGTGCTAGTAAGTCAAATCGGTCCAGGAGCGGTACAAGCTCTGTCGTTAAAGGGGATAACGTCTTGCGTTTTGCCAGATTTTATTGAGGATGCACTGAAGAGTTTTCTTCAAATTGAAGTTAAAGGTTAAGGTTTAGAGGAAAGCAGAGACCGGGTCCGCTAAAACGGGCTCGGTCTCTACTTATTATACATGTTCCAATTCTTTGTATTGACTTTTCCAGAGAGGTAGACAGTAGTTTATTAGGTAAATTACGACGATAACAAAACTTCTTTCAGAATTTCCACCAACCGCTTATTTTCCTCAGGTTTCCCAATAGTTATTGTTAACCATGACGGCATGCCGAATTCAGTACCTGCACGGACAGCTATACCTCTTTTGAGAATTTCGTTAGATACGCTCACACTGTCGTTCACCACATTAGCCATTATAAAATTTGTTTCTGAAGGTATATATTCTAGGCCCATTTCTTTAAAGGACTTGTAATAATAATCTTTGCCTCGACGGTTGTTGTCCAAAACAGTATTTTTGAAATTCTTGTCATTGAGGCATTTAATCATATCGGAATACTATGAAATTAAATAGCCAACTGGAAAACTAGAGGCTGGACGTAGTTTAGGAATGTAAGTGTGAAACTCCACAAAAGTGGATTCTCTAACTTTCCGAAACACGATCCAGTCTCTAGTTTTTTATAGCTTTTAAGTAACTAGATAAACTGATTTCCTAGAAGGGGAGAGGTAATCAATATGATTTTTGTTAAGGCGCCGCAACGCTACATTAATGAAGCGGGTATACTCAAATCTTCAGGAGACTACATTGGCCAATTAGGTAAAAATGCACTGATAATAGGAGGTAAAACCGCCCTAAGAGTTGTGGAAGGAGAGCTTTTTCGCAGTCTCGACAGTGGTGGTGTCAAGTATCAAACAATAGAATTCCAAGGAAATTGCACAACAAGCGCTATCAATAGATTTGTTTCGATCACGGGCGACTATGGCGTGGATTTAATTATTGGAGTAGGAGGCGGACGAGTTCTGGATTTGGCCAAAGCAGTGGGAGAAAAAAGAAAGTTGCCGGTAGTTGCAGTACCTACCATTGTTGCAACCTGTGCAGCATGGTCCGCCTTATCAATAATCTATGATGAATTCGGCAAATTTGCTGGCGGACTTCCATTAAATAGTTCACCTACGCTGGTTCTGGCCGATACACGAATACTTGCGGAAGCTCCGGTACGTTACCTTAGTGCTGGCATCGGGGATACAATCGCGAAGTGGTATGAAATAGCCCCTCACATAGTAGAAGGGAAAAATGACATTTCCTTGAGAATAGGAATCCAAACGGCTAAGCTTGCGCTAGAAATATTGACTAGTAGCGCTACCGAGGCAACGAAAGATGCAGCGGATAAGAAGCCGACGCAGGTGTTCAGTGAAGTCGTTGATGCTATTATCGTGCTGGCAGGACTTGTAGGAAGTATCACTGGAGGATATTACAGGGCGGCCGTAGCTCATGCCTTGCATAACAGCTTTACAGTTTTACCGGAAATACACAGCAGTCTCCATGGAGAAATAGTTGCTTTTGGTCTGATTGTTCAGTTCGTATTGGAGGAAAAACCTCAGCAGGAAATTGATAAATTCATCGCGTTCCTTAACTCATTAGACCTTTCTGTTACACTGGGGCAGTTGGGAATTAAAAATGACTTGGTTCAGAAAATATCGGAAATTGCCAATGGAGTTAATATCAGTGGCGAGTTATTAGATAAACTGAATTTTGAAGTGAATAGCCGCTTAATAGAAAAGGCCATAATCAAAGCGGATGAGCTAGGTCAAAGCAGTTTAAACAGTTAAATTTGCTAAAAATTGAAATGTCTCATTATTTTTAGCTGAGAGGTGATGACAAACGATAGGTTTGATCTAGCTGTCTGATAAATACAATGTTTACCCCAAGCAACTTTCAGGTGGTCAGCAACAGCGAGTTGGGATTGCTCGGGCACTTGCGCTTAATCCTGAGGTAATTCTCTTTGATGAGTCTACATCAGCATTGGACCTGGAACTCGTTGGCGAAGTTCTTACCGTCATGAAGAAGTTCGCCAGAGAAGACATGACGATGATTGTTGTTACTCATGAGATGTCCTTTGCTAATGAAATAGCGAGCCGAGTGATTTTTATGGATGGTGGAGTAGTAGTGGAAGAAGGAACACCACAGGAAATTTTCACCCATCCCAAGGAGGAGCGAATAAAACTGTTTTTAAAGAGAATAGTGCCAGAATGGAACTATGTAATTTGAGGAGGACCGTGTTATGCTTGTTAACTTAACAGTATCGACCGTAGGGACACGAGAGCAACATTTGGGCTTAATTACGAGCTATAATGGTGATCTAACCGCAAGATAGGTTATATTGGCAGTGAACTTGAGCTTTTTAGCTTTTAAATGCAATTAAATGCAAGCTAAGATTATATAAGGGGTAATCTATTGACTGGTGAATTGTGCACTTGCACATAAATAACAGCCGTTACGTGATGGCTGTTTTTATTAAGCCCTTTTTCAAAGTAATCCTAGCCTCCGTGCAGAGGGGAACCTTGATGTCACTATTCAAATTCTCTAGAATATTTTTCAGATGGAAGACATTACAAC
>DATMYU010000029.1:0-4888 GCA_035560775.1 Desulfosporosinus sp. | reverse complement strand
GTATTAATGTTTGGGTTAATCAATATTTTTTATGGCTTACCTCGCAAAGTCTATTTGGCTATCTCTAGTATCCAAATTTGCTTCTTTTCGATTTTAGGTTTTATCAGTAGACAAAAACTGATCATTAAAGGGTCACCCTTGGTGCCAACGGATTTTTCCCTAGCTAAAGAAGCCCTTGAAATATCGGGTCGGTTTAAAGATGTCTACATTTGGATGGCAGTAATTGCCGCTGTGACGCTTGTTTTGATATTATTAATTTTGAAATTCACTCCTCAAGAAAAATACCAGTGGCCCCAAAAAACTGGCGTGTTCCTAATATCCGTAACACTTCTAACTGTCTTTTACACGGCCTTCGGACCTATTCAGAAAGCTTTTGCACTTCAATTGAACAATTTGAGTCAGAAGATGAACTACGATGAAAATGGCATGATGCTCGGTTTTATCCTTAATACGGAATATCTTAAGGTGCCAGAGCCTGTTAATTACCAGGAAGGTGGCATTAAGCAGATCATTGAGGCGAATAAAGCAACCTACCCAGCGGATCCTGCCTTTACACCCAATGTAATCTTCGTAATGAGTGAAGCGTTTTGGGATCCCACATTGATGAAAAATATGTCGTTTAGTGAAGACCCCATGCCGTTTTTTCATTCCCTGCAAAAATCCCAGACCAGTGGCACGATGCTCTCGCCTGTTTATGGTGGTGGAACAGCCAATACGGAATTCGAAGCCTTAACTGGGTTTTCTACGCAGTTTCTACCTGACGGTGCGATTCCTTATTCCCAATATGTCAACAAGCCGATTGAGGCCCTGCCGACAATTCTCCAAAGACAAGGCTATGCTACTTCGGCGATTCACCCCTATGACAACTGGTTTTATAATCGAAACAATGTTTACAAGAATTTAGGCTTTGACAAATTTATCAGTAAAGAGTCCTTTGATAGTCCGGAATACAAAGGGCAATATATCCGCGATACGGAGTTAAGCAAGAAAATTCTCGCGGAAGTCAAAGAAACAGACAAACCGGATTTTATTTATGCAACTTCAATGCAGAACCATGGGCCGTATTCTACTACTCCGAATCCGGAAAATAAAATCAAGGTTAGTGGCAGCAATTTAAGCCCGGCTTCTCAAGCGATTATGGATAATTATACCAATAGCGTCTCTGATGTCGATCAGTCACTTAAACAACTAATCGAGGGATTAGAACAGAGCCATGAGCCAACAGAAGTGATCTTTTATGGTGATCATCTGCCGATGCTTGGTGACGACTATAGCGTCTATAAAGAAGCCGGCTTTATCAAAGGCGACGATTCCTATCAGGATTATGAGAATCTTCACAGTGTTCCCTTTGTAACTTGGAATAACTTTTCAACTGCCAAGCAAAATCTAAATATGTCAGCCAACTTTTTGGGAACTTACGCTTTACAACTTGCCCAAAAATCTGGTAGTCCGATGACAGACTTCCTATCAAATCTCATGAAGAACGGTTCAGATATTGTTATCAATCAAGATTATTTAAGTCAGGAAAAAATAACCCCAACGGAAGTGACTCAATATAAGCAACTGCAATATGACCTGCTATTTGGGAAAGAATTTGCTTATCAACTGGATCCGAGTCATAAACCGCCAACGAATAACGGCTATATCCAAGGGGATGGGCCAATTAAAATCACAAACGCTGCGATTGCAGACGGGTTACTCACAATCCAAGGCGAAAATTTTATAGAAAATGGAAAAGTATATATCAATGGTAAGTTGGTGGAATCGACGTTTGCCAGTTCTAAAGGACTATCTGCCAGTCTACCAAAAGAGTTTAGCGATAAATCAGGTCCATTAGAAATTCAGATTAAGTTACCTGACAGCATGAATAAGGTCATCTTACAATCCAATGTCTATCAGTTACCAGGGAGTTAATGGCTGGAGCTGTGCATTCATTAATTGATAGTATTGTCTAATTAAATTCCTGGCTTTGCAACTCGACTTTGTTAAGTCGAGTTGCAAAGCAAGCTCAGACATCTTCTAGTAGCTAGCTGTTCAGTTCGCTACTTTTTTTTATGCATTTTTAGGTCTGCAGAACTCTGGCGCCAGTAGGGAATACTCCGTTAGCCATATCCAGCGCTTGTTGCCGGGTTTCTTTTGAGATCGATTATATGGATTACTTAGTTTGTGTATGACTAATATATGAATTTAGGTCTTGACGTGAGGCATCAATTGGATGTAAATTTATAATGCACAGTGATAGTTCGTATTCGAACTGTTACTGTGCAAAGAGAAAGGAATCGAGATGAAAAGATTAATCTTGATCATTCTAGCACTGGTTGTTGTGCTTACTGGATGCGGTGCTGCAGATCAAAAGGACAAGCAGGTAAATACTGATGTTCAAGAGACGCCAATGAAGCGATAATACGTTATAACCTGGTACAAATGCTGTTTTGAATATCTACATAAAGTGACGAGGTGAAATTATTATGGCGGAACATGATCTTCCTGAAAGTACAGGTAACGGTACTTATAAATGGGCTGCCTTGTTTGTGGTTGTAATAGGAACGTTTATGGTAATGTTAGACAGTAGTATCATTAACATCGCGATTCCTAAAATGATGAATGTTTTTGGATCGGATTTGGATACGGTTAAATGGATATTAACTGGTTACACGCTGACCATGGGTGCCGTAGTACCTATAACAGGCTTTCTAAGTGAAACGTTTGGCATTAAAAAACTGTTCATATTTGCCTTGGGTTTCTTTACCATAGGTTCGTTCTTGTGCGGTTTTTCTTGGAGTACGAATGCTATGATTATCTTCCGTGTTATACAAGCTATAGGCGGTGGGGCTATAATGCCTGTAGGAATGTCTTACATTATGCAAATATTTCCCGTTAATGAACGGGGAAAGGCTTTGGGCTTTTGGGGGATCGCTTCAATGTCTGCGCCTGCTATTGGACCAACCTTAGGGGGATATATTATTCAATATATGGATTGGCGCTTCATTTTCTATGTTAATGTACCAATCGGAGTGATTGGCGTTATTTTTGCGAGCATTTTACTGAAGGAAACGCCGCTGAAACCGTATAAAGGAAATTTCGATTTCATAGGATTATTTTCCTCGATAGCAGGCATTGTCAGTCTCTTATATGTTCTTGGTGAAGGCAATACGATTGACTGGGGAAATGTAAAATTTCCGCTTTTACTTACCTTTGGTTGTTTTAGTCTCCTCATATTTACAGTCAATGAATTAATGCATCCAGATCCTTTGCTAGAATTAAGGGTATTGAAAATATATGATTTTTCCCTAAGCCAATTTATAACAGGTATAACGACCCTGGCTATGATGGGTGGAATTTATGTACTGCCGCTGTTTTTGCAAAATTTACGCGGCTACACAGCTATGGAAACCGGTTTGATCCTATTTCCCTCAGCTATTGCTTCTGGATTAATGATGCCCATCAGTGGTGCTATTTTTGACAAGTATGGAGCCAAGATCGTAACCGTTCCGGGGCTCCTATTAGTAGCCCTAGCAACTTATAAAATGTCCATGTTTAATATGGATACAACAAAAACAACCGTTACCTTGGTAGCTACTCTTAGAGGAATTGGACTCGGGTTGGCTATGATGCCGGTTAATACAGCGGCGATGAACGCTGTGCCGAGACATTTGTTTGGGAAAGCAACGGCACTTTCAACTACAATTCGCAGTATCATGAGCGCCATAGCAATTACGTTTATGACGACAACTATATCCAATAAATCGAATTATAACTATGCTAGACTGAGTGAGCAGATAACCCTTTTTAATCAGACTTCAAACAATTTCGCAAAAGTTTTGCAAGGGGTCTATATGAAATCCGGGTTTTCCCAAGGTGATGCTCTAGGATCTGCCTATTCAACCCTTGGAAAAATGATTTATGCTCAGGCTTATTTAGATGCCATGAATTATGCTATTGCGGTCACAGTACCAGCAGTGTTTATAGCTATTATTTTAGTGCTCATGATGAGTAGTAAAAAAGCCACACAGAAAAATGAAGCAAAGAACAGTTTAGTAAAGGAGAGGGGTTTGCATGAAGCAGAAGCCGGAATTGCAGGATTTGTGGAGTAATCCTTCTGAAAGAGTCATATATTTATTTAAGGCTGTTCACAAAATATACCGGGATCAGGTCTTTGAAAAATCTAGGCAATATGGGTTTACTGGTCCGCAAATTGGACTGATTATAGGGCTGCTCAAGAACCCCTATACAACCCTGAAGGAAATTAGCGAATATTTGGGTCTGTCTAATAGCACTGTTTCAGGGATGGTCGATCGATTGGTTATGCAGGGAGTTGTCGTCCGAGAGATCCCTGAAGATAATCGAAGAATTGTCAGGTTGTCGTTATCTCCCAACTTTCAAAAGAAAAATGCCTTGAAGGATTTTGCAAACAAATATATTAATGACACCCTTAAAGATGCCAGCGAAGAGGATTTGGAAAAGATCATATCGGGACTAGAAATATTTTATACACTATTGGCTAAGAATAATACCCAACCCCCCTCTAAAATGAGTGATTTTGAATAATTGTGGGGGAAGAAAATTGGAGAAACAGTTTACTCTTGTTGGTGAAGAGGAGTAGACTGTGCGAGGAATAGGGCGAAACCTACTAAATAGTAGGTTTTCGCCCTATTCCTTTGCTCTATTCTGGCTGAGTTCAATGAGACTCTCGCATTTTATTTCGGTTTTTTTGGCTGCTTTGGTTTTTTTGTCTCTTTCTTGGTACTCTTTTCACCCATCATTTTCACTCCTTTCATACTACCCTAAGTATACCACATAACTATTTCTACCAAGAAAACGAAATCCCTGTGAAAATTTGATTTGTTGACTGTTCTTAGAAAAGTTATGCAATAAGTTGGTATAAAGT
>DATMYU010000028.1:0-3598 GCA_035560775.1 Desulfosporosinus sp. | reverse complement strand
CCAAGATGACCCCTGCAAATTTCTTGTAACTCATCTCATTCGGATCAAATATTTGCCCCAAAATGCTCAAGATCTTTTCTTTCTTTTTTTGAAGTCGTTCAATTTGTTCGAGCAATAAAACAACAATCTGCTCGAAGGTTTTCTTCCCTTTGTGGGCTCTCAGTGCCTCACGATAATCCTCGGTGGTTATAATCTCATTGGTTTGGACAACAGTCTCTTTCCCGACCAGATATTTATAATTCCCATAGAAAAAAACAGTGACACTCACAAATAGAACTGTACTGCCAAAGGCTGTAGCCAAGGCGCTGTCCCCTCCAAGTTGAACTCCTAGTAAACCCGGAGAAAATATAATGGTATTTGTTACCGCTATCCCCACATTTAATCCCAATATTTTATAGATGTTATTTCTGGCCATTCTCAGCAACCCTCACGTTCTTCTGTGTTAAAGTAATTATCCATAGTCTATTCTCTCTCACTGATTTAGGCACCAGCTTTAAGATACATTCAGAAAGTATAAACTTCGTTTACATACAGCAATTATTGGAGTAGTGTGACGTGTTATCTGATGAAAGGACATCATTAGACTCGCACCTTAGTTTTTCGCCGAAACTTTCTAATACTCCTTCCATGAATATCAAATCTTTCAAAATATACGATAATTTGATTGTGATACACTTCTAGTGGGATCTACTATCTTCCGTTTGATAGAAATACAAAAAGGCACCTGTTTATTTACAACCGGCACCTTTGATTTCTTAGTTCTTCCATCTTTAGATTCTTTGTTTATTTAAGAAGTTTTTACTCGGCGAAAATTGTCGTTTCGCGAAAGGTCCTGAAAATTACGCGTGTTCCGCCGAGTACAACGGACAAATTCAACGACCATCCCCATTTTACATTTAACCACACTCGCTACAATCCGCGCTCATATTCATCTTATGCTCCATAGGAACAGCATAGGAAGCAGGCTTTGTCTTCTTACTTTCCAAAAGCGTTATATACTCTGCAGGCAAGCCATGCTCTTTTGCGCCTTGCACAATGAAATCTAAATATTCAGTACTCGGTAACTTCGCTTCTTCCAATACATCTTTTTTGTAAATTATAGAAGCAATTGTTTCCTGATCCATAGTGATTACATCCACAGGATAGTGAAAATACGCCCCCATCCCATTAACACGAGCATCTTGATATGTATCTAGTGACTCACAATCATGAAACTGCAATTCGTATAATACTCCCCAAACTTCCGATTGCAGATCAGGAACTACCGTCTCCTGGGCCCCATCCCATAGAGCAGAATATCCGTAAAATTCGACTTTGTAACCAGGTAGCCGAGCAATACCAAGTACCTTTGGACTCGAACACCTTTGCTTGATTTGTGCCGAGTTCATATCAGCACCATAGGCGAAATAACAGCGCGCAATTCTTTCCATTATTCTACTCCCCTTTTCTAGCGAATTAGTATCTCTGCTCTCCCACGCACACTACTACCAATCATTTGACAAGACCTAAAGAATATCGATATGTACAACAAACTCCACCCCCATCTCAAAGGATTTCGGCAATCATTTGGAAATTCTTTATTTCGTCTCTTTGCTTTTTTCTCACTACATTAATCGCCATCATCTTCACAGTAATGTACCATCTTGGTGCTATGATTATATTATACCTTATTGATCCGATGGGCAAAACACCTTTTCGCTGCCTTGGTATTTGTGAACAGTGGCTCCTCAACAAAATCGGCCTTAGGAATATTAATTTCTTCATTATCGAAGAGACCTCTAAGGTGCCCATGCAGTTTGCAATTTTCGCACTCGGACGTTAGAATTGTAACAAACGTTTTGGAGGCGAAGAACCATGGTTTCAATTCGTATCTACACAGACTACATCTGACCCTATTGCTATATCGGCAAGGTCCTTGCCGACCGGCTAGGTCAGAGCTGCCATCCTTGGCGGCCATTTTGTAAGTGAAAGTCCCACCTACCCTTAGATCGTTTTCCACCGACAGTGTGTGCCAATCCTTTCAAGTTGGCAAGCTGGCTTTGACTATATGTACCAAACACCTTTAACAACGAGGAGATAAGCTTATGATTGACGATGGGTCGCATGCTGATAAAACTAAATCAAGAATAGATGAATTAGTTCAGACCGCTTTGCAAATAGGTGCAGGAATAATTGATGTAGTGGCAATTTCCACAAGTGACATCTCAATTGAGGACGATTTGGCTAATATGTGTCGTGAACCTGTATGTGCATTTTACGGTTTATCAGCTAACTGCCCGCCTTATGTCGATAGCCCATCCAAGTTCCGGAATATGTTGGAAATTTATAGATATGCACTAGCCATTAAAATTGATACTCCTACAGGATGGTTAAATACTGATGACCGTCTTGTTGTAATGAAATTATTGCATGAAATTGTTGCCGATATTGAAAGAGCCGCTATCGAGCTAGGTTATACCAATTCAAAAGCATTTGCCGCTGGTTCCTGCAAAGAGATTTTTTGCAACAACCATTCACACTGCCGATTGTTGACTGACAATGGAGAGTGTCGCCATCCCAAATACGCCCGCCCTGCAATTGAAGCGTTTGGAGTCAACGTGCATGATCTAAATACGACGGCAGGATGGTTTAAAGACCAAAATTCAAAAGAAACAACTGTTGACCAAGCATCAATTGGAGCGATTTACGGCTTAGTCCTAATTGGTTAATTGGACACAGTACATGGGCAATTATTGGCCAGGCATACTAAAAAAGAATCCCTAAAATGGCAAGACCCATTGATACGGTGGCTGTTCTTACTGGATGGCAATGAAGATGACGAAATCAGAAAACAATTGGAGGTGGTAGCTATGGAAGATCCGATGATCGACCGAGCCATGAAAGATTGGGAAGCAGCGAGTGCTGATCCTCACTTGCGGGAACTTTATTTTGACCGGAGGAAAGCTATCTTGGATGAACTTGCAGCAGTTGAAGCTTCAAAGCTGAACGCAGAAAGAGCCAAAGCGGAAGGTAAGGCAGAAGGTAAGTTCTATGATGGCCCAGGATATACTGTGTCAATACCTCGAAGTGCGTTTTGGTGCAGAGTCCCAAGTCCTCCAAGAGACCGTTCGCGCGATTAACGATCTCGAAGTGCTCAGCCGGATTACAAATCGGATTTTCGTTGTCACCCGTTTGGATGAAGCAACGGCTCTCATTCAAGACGGGTTAGTCTCTCAATAGCCTTCGAGCTCTATCGTCCAAAAGTGTCGCCGGTGCCGCGAATTAACCATACTCCGGATTCTGTCAAAATAGCGACACTAGCGACCCTCTGGCACTACAATCGTCGCTGCTAATTCTAGCCTCACGTTCCGATAAAAGAACGTGAGGCTTTTTCTATGCACTGAACACAACAAATCGAACTGGTTTTAACCGTCTTCTTCATCACAAACCCCGACAAAGGCTCCTTCATCTTCCAAACAATACTTATTATTTTTTTAGTCTTATTTCTTCTATTAATTTAGAAAGATTTTCTGTTGCTTGTTTGTCCTCTGGATTAAGAGTTAATCGAGATAGGTTTTCATGTATTAAATTAGATTTTTGAAGAATAGTATCTTTATAC